>CAZPWP010000039.1:0-12138 GCA_964590295.1 uncultured Victivallis sp. | reverse complement strand
CGGACTTCCGCAGCGCACGGATCCGGGACTTTCTGCAATCGCGCCTCGTCGGACCGGTCGGCCTGCCGGACCTCGCACAGGAGCTGGAACTCTCCGCTTCACACACCAGTGTGCTGGTGAAGAAGCTCTTCGGCTGCTCCTTCACGGTGCTGCTGCAGCGCATGCGGGTGGCGGCGGCGGTCCGCTACCTCACCGGAACCGAACTCAAGCTGCACCGGATCGCCGAACTCTGCGGATTTTCCAGCGAATTTCACCTGAGCCGGGTATTCAAGCAGCACACCGGCGTCGCGCCGGGCATCTGGCGGAAACGGTGAACACACCGACGCGGCATTCAGAGGAGAGTGCCGCAGCTTTCGACGATCCTCCCCGCGGTCCAGCGCAGGTCGCGGAGAACCACATCGAGCTGCATATTCCGCTCGTGCCAGATGTGGGTGCGGCAGGAGGAACCGATTGCGCCGAGCAGTTTTCCCTGCGGCGTGGTGACCGGGATGGCGGCCGAAATGAAGCCGACCACATGTTCGTCTTCGACGACGCTGAAGCCGTCGCGACGGACCGTTTCCACCTCCGCCCGCAGTGCTTCCGGCGTATTTTTCGTCTGCGGGTTGAACTTGCGCAGTTCGCTCTGCGCGAGAAAATTCTCCAGATACGCCTCGCCCCGGGCGGCGAGAATCACCCGGCCGGCTGCGGTCGCGTGCATCGAATTGAGCCAGAGCTGGCGGCCGTTGATCTCCCGGTATCCGGAAGCCTCGACGATCGTCACACAGTAGAGCCGATACGCGTAGTCACAGCCGAAAAAGGCGGCCATTCCGCTTTTCCGATGCAACTCCAGCACCGCATCCCCCACCTGGCGCCCCAGCTGGGAAAACGGTCCCTTCGCCTGGTCGGAAAGCAGAAAACACTCCGGTCCGAGCTGATAACTCCTCTCCTCGTTCTGCACAAGGTAACCGTGCTGCAGCAGCGACCGGATCAGATTGTGCGCCGTCTTCAACGGCAGCTCCATTTCATGCGCGATCATTGCCGCCCGGACCGGTCCATCCGCATCCCGGATAATCTCCAGAATTTCAATCGCCCGGTCCACCGACTGAATCAGCGTCTTCGCCCGCATATCCGCCTCTTCTCCGTTAAAATACGGGATTTTTCCTCTCCCGCTATTGACAATGCTCTTCTTTTATGGTATAATTTAAAAAGACAAAATATTGGCATGTATCCAATATTGTAAGATTCCAATCATTCTTCCGAACCGGGAGGATGAAACAGAAAGGTGTGCGACCATGATGCAGCTTCGTCACTCCCGTCCGGAAAACGGCATATCCCGTCCGTTGTCACATAAGATGAACGCACAAGAGCAAATATGCAAGCCGGATTCGGAAAAATCGTCCCGGAAAATCCGGAGAGAAGCAACGATGCAAGGAGAGGAAGATCGATGAAAGAGAGAGAAACATTCACCCTGATCAAATTTCCGACGGTAAAATTCTGCCCCGCATTCTCCGGCTCCCCCAGGATCGGAAGTTTTACTCTGATCGAACTCCTCATCGTAATTACAATCATCGCCATACTCGCCTCGATGCTGCTGCCGGCGTTGAACAAGGCGTTCATGCGGGCGAAGATGACCGGCTGCACCAGCAATCTGCGCCAGATCGGGCTGACCTTTCACCAGTACGCCAACAACAACAGCGACTACATCATGCTGGACTGGGACAACAACAGCTACATCAAATATCTGACCAACTATTTCAGCTCTGCGGGCAGCAAAGTTCTGGGTGAAATGAAAACGCGCCGGTACCACTGCCCGGCGACCTTCCGCGAGTGGGACGGGACGACGCTGACGTATGAGCTGAGCTTCTATTTCACCACCGTCTACGGAGCAAACATGGACTCCTATCACTGGGAGGAGGCGAGTGCCCCGAAACCGGCGGACGCGGTGGAAAACTACCATTACATCTGCGTGAAGGCGGCAAAGATTCCGCAGCAGGAGAAGCGGTACCGGATGAAACTCCCGCTTCTCTCCGAGGCGATGGCGACGTCGTATCCCGGGTTGGCTTATTTCCGCTGGTTTCCCAACGGCAGCATCTCGGCGCTCAACCTTGCTGCGCACGGCAGACGGGCCAACTACCTTTCCGCCGACGGGCATGTTGCGGCTGCGGAACGCGCGTTCTTCAAGAAAAACATGTATACCCGGAAAGCCAGTCTGGACGGTTTCAACATCATCTCATTGTAACAATACAGAGGAAAGGAATTTCCCATGAAGAAAATCCGGTATGCGCTCCTGCTATGGCTGACAGCGGGAACGCTGTTTTCTGCAACCTCGGCGGCGGAAACGGTTCCGAAGATCACCGCGGAAGGAAACGCGCCCTCCGGCGTGCTGTGCTGTGGCGAAACGGCGGAGCTGACCATCGCACTCGCCCCGCTGCCGAAAGAGGCGAAATACCTGAAATGCGAACAATTTGTGAACGGGAAAAAGGTCGCCGAACAATTCATTCCCGCCACGGAGAAGTTCCAGGTGAAAAAGAGCCTGACCGAACCCGGCTGGTTCGCTCTGCTCGGCACCGCCTGCGACGCGGAGCGCAAGCCGCTGCCGAATCCCAGACCGGCACACGCCTGGGACAAGGTGCTCAAAGGGGGGATCGGCGTGCTTTTCTCGCCGGAAAAGATTCCGCACCGCCCGGCCCCGGCGGATTTCGAGGCGTTCTGGCGGAAACAGCGCGCCGAAGTCGACAAGGTTCCGCTCCGGGTGAAGCGGCGCGAAACCAGTGTCCCCGATCGTTTCAAAGACCGTGGCCGCTGCTACGAAATCGAAATCGACTGCATCGGCGGGGTTCCGGTGAAGGGGTATCTGAGCATTCCGCACCATGCGAAACCCGGTTCGCTTCCGGTGGTGGTGCTGCCGCACGGCGCCGGGGTCTACTCCGCCGCGAAACCGGTCTGGCGGCGCAACGTGATCGCGTTCGAATTCAACGCCCACGGCATTGAGAACGGCAGAGAGAACGCCTACTATCAGAAACTTATGCGCGGCGCGCTGCGCTCCTATCACAAGATCGGCGCGGGGAATCCCGAAAGCTGGTATTTCAAGGGGATGTTTCAACGGCTCATGCGTGCACTCGACTATGTCAAGACCCTGCCGGAGTGGGACAGGAAAAATCTGATCGTGCAGGCCAACAGCATGGGTGGCGGGCAGGCACTGGCCGCCGCGGCGCTCGACAAGGATGTGTCGCTCTGCTTGGCGGCGATTCCGGCGTTCGGTGATCTGCGCGGCCCGGTTCCAACCTATCCGCGCAACGACGGCGGGGCGTATGTCGACTACTTCGACACGGCGAACTTCGCCCGGATGATCCGCTGCCCGGTCTATCTCTCGGCCGGACTGATCGACTTCACCTGCCCGCCGTACAACATCGCCACCATCTACAACGCGCTGCCGGAGGGTTCGCGCAGGGGATTCAAGCTCTATCCGACCCTCGGCCATGTGCGGAACTGCGTCACCGACGGCGAGAGAATCTATGAACAGCTGACCCGCCCGAAATCCGGCGCGGGAAAGAGCGCGGCGAAGGCGCAGAAGGTCCGGAGCCACGCATTCCGCTTCGGCAAATGGGAGTTCGCCGTCAACGACCGGGGGGAATGGGAGAAACTGCGTTTCCGCAAGATCGACCTGATCCCGTGGAAAGTAGATATGCTCCGCCTCCAGCTGGGGAAACGGCGCTGGAGCAGAATGGACGTGCGCGCCGTCTCCTTCGATGAAAAAAAGGGAATTCTGCAGCTCGACGGCGAACACAACGGATTTGCAGTCAGCCACTTCATCCGCTTCGACGCGCGGGGGATTCCGGGACTGCTCGAACAGGAGGCGACACTCCGGCTGGAACCCCCCTCCGAAGCGGGCAAACCGATCCCCTTCTACAGCACGAGCTTCTGCTTCCCGCTGGCGAAAACGGCGTTGCTCCATGCGCCGGGCGCGCTCGCGGGCGACACCGGCTCGCTCCATGCGCTGGAAGATGACCCGGCGATGCGGGGGAGTTCCCGCACCACGCCGCGCCGGGGAGGGACGCTCTCCGGACAGGAGCGGTTCACCACCGCCGCCTACACCATGCCGCTTCAGGCGGAACTGCCGGAGGCGCGCGGTTCGCTGCTCTTTCTGATCGACGACCGCCGGGAAACCGCGCGGCAGTGGATCAACGTCCAGAGCGGAAACCTTGTGCTGCAGCAGTACTTTGAAAGCTGCGGCTGGGCGTATCCCGGCGTCACCCACACCATCGGGAGCGCCGGAATCCACGTCTCCGGGAAGGATGCCGGAGAGACACTGCGCAGCGGCATCGTCCACGACTGGTACCGGACGGGGAATCTCCGCGCGCCGCAGGACCGTCCCGACTGGGTGGCCAATGCGGTGATGTTCGAATTCACCCCGCGCCGTCTGGCGTCGGAGAACGGCTTTCGGACGGTCACCCGGGAGTTTCTGCCGCGGATGCAGCGCCTCGGCTTCAACACATTGTGGAGCCAGCCCGCCAACACCGGACCGACCTACATGCCGGTGGATTACCAGAAACTCTGCGCCGACTTCGGCACTCCGGAGGAGTATGCCGCCATGTGTCGCGAGGCGGCAAAGCGGGGCATCCGGCTGCTGCAGGACATCGTCCCGCACGGCGGCACGGTGGAATCGGCCCGTGAGCGGGGCAACAGCGTCTTCGCGCTCCGCTTCCTCGAAAACGGCGGCGTGCTGCCGCCCGGACGGGTCAATGCGCTCGCCTTCAATTCGAAGGAGTGGCAGCAGTACGTTGCCGACTCCGCCCGGATGTTCACCCGGCTCGGCGCGGCGGGGTTCCGAATCGACCAGTGCGGCGGCAGCGGCCCGGACTGGCGGCGGACCGACTGGCCGCCGCGCGCCCCCCGCACGCCGCCCGCCGGCGTCGATTTGGAGTGGTGGAAACAATCGCTGCCACTGGACCGTCTCTCGCCGCCGCCCTTCCGCGCCAGCCTCTCCACCCGGCAGGGAGGATATGAACTCATCCAGGCGGTCCGCGGAGCCGCCCGCGAAGTGCGGAAGGACGCCGCGGTGCTGGCGGAGGTGCCCGACGCGATCCACGTGCGAAGCGGAGACTTCATCTACGACTTCATGGGGCGGGTCTGGCTTCACAAGTTTCTGACTCTTCCGGCGGATGAGTTCGTCCCCGCCTTCACCCGGCGGCTGGAAGAGCAGTACTTCACCGACCCGATCGATCTCCTTCGCATGCGCTACGTCGAACTGCACGACGGCCCGTCGTCGGTCGCCGCCGTCGGTCTCGGACCGGCGCGTGCGCTGACCGCGCTGCTCTACTTCGCGCACGGCATTCCGCTGGCGGGAGACACCACCGGCAGCTTCGATCTCGGCAACGGACCGTTTCTGGCGCGGCTGAACCGGCTCCGCGCCGAAAATGCCCCGCTCCGGCACGGCGTGCCGGACTATCGCACCGTCCGGACCGGCAATCCGGCAATCTTCGCCGTGCTCCGCAAAACCGACACGGAACAGGCGGTCGGGCTGATCAATTTCACCAATTCGCCCCGGAGCGTGCGTGCGGTCTTCCCGGAAAATGTGCGGTTCGACGCCGAAACCGGCGAAACGGTCGGCGAAATGGTCCGGCTCGCACCGTGGCAGGCGCGGCTCTTCACCAGCCGCGAAGTGGCGAAGGAGAAGGCGGAAAAACCGCTCCCCGCGGCCCCGGCCACCGCCGAAAGCGCCCCTCGACTGCGGGAAAACGCCGACAACCGGCAGGTGGACACCGCCACCTACACACTGCGGGTCAACCGCAAAAGCGGGCTGATCGACGCCTTCGCCCCGACGGGAAAAGAGAGCCTCTGCCGGAGCGCGCTGCTGCTGCCGATCCGCCCGGAAAAGTGCACCAATCGCGCCCGGGTAGAGCACGACGGCAAGACAATCCGCCTGCACAACAAACTCACCTTCCCCGGGTTCCCCGGCAGGACGGTTTCGCTCGTCTACCACTGTTCCGCCGACGGCGTCCGGCTGGAGGCGGCGGCGCGTCACTTCGATGGGAAGGAGCTCGCGCTGCTTTTCGTCGCGCCGGGGATCGACCGCTATCAGGTGGACACCGCCGACGGACGGCTCGACGACTGGTTCGAAGCACACTCGCCGGAGACAAGGCAGGACAACCAGCTGCTGAACGATCTCGGCTACGAGCACTTCCGCTACTACCTTTCCTCCCGGCTGGCCCGAAACATCCTCTATTCGAGCAACCGTGTCCCGCTCAACTGGCAGTTGCCGGAGATCCGCGCCTTCCGCGGCAGCGACGGCATCGTCTGGCATCAGGAGAATCCGCTCACCGAACCGTCGGCGGGGCTTTTCCTCTACTCGCAGCTCCCCGGCCGGAACGACTGGCATCTGGCCGCCTTCCTCTCACAGAATCTCCCGCTCACGACCGGAGTACCCGCCCGGTTCACGCTGACGCTGAAACCGGTCCGGCTGGATCAGATTCCGGCGGAGAAGGCGGCGACAATCCGGACCGGTGCGCTGATCCTCGCGAAAGAGGACGCTTCGCTCACCCGCGTCACCCATCCGGACTACGCCTTCACCCTCGCCCGCCACGGCGGCGGCATCGCCCGGCTGCAGAATGCGGAGGGCGACACAATTCTCCAAAATTGGGAGATCGAGTCGCAGGGCGGCTACAACCGGCGAATCAGCGCCGGCGGCGACTTCTTCGACGGAACGCTGATCTTTCAGGATGAGAAGTTTCTGCGCATCCGCTGCACCGCGTTCCCGCGCAACCCGGGGCGAGGAGGTCTGCTCACCGGTCTCGTCTCGCTGGTCGAATACGCCTTCCCGCTGAAGGGTGACGGCCCCTTTTTCGGCTCGTACCAGCTGATGCGGCGCGGCTCGATGCCGAAAAATGGCGGACGGGTCGTGCTGCGCGGGGAACTGGCGGAACCGGAAACCGGTCCGTTCCGGATTCTCTCCTCCGACCTGCCGGCGGGGCTACCCGGCGTGGAACGCGACAAGACAACCGTGCGCCTGCCGCTGCTGGAGGAGGGGAAGCCCTTCCCCGCCTGCCGCTGGAGCGGCGTCACTGCGATGGCCTTCTCTGCCGGAACGGTGCCGGAAAATCTCACCGCGCCGGAATTTCTCCGGGGCGGTTTCGCCCTGCCGGAGCCGCCGGAACGCGAAACCTTCGACGACTTCACCGTGGCCGGAACCTTGCTCGACGCGACAGGGAACATGGAGCATATCCTGCCTTGGACAACCAATCCGCCACCCCGCATTACCAGTTACGGTGCAGCATTCTGCGCGGGCGATCCGAATAACGACAACCCTGCTCTGCGGCTTCGCGCCTACGCCAGCGCCAGGCTCCAGCTCCGGGTGCCGAAGCAGAACACCCGCTTCGGCTTCTCGCTCAAGCAGGAGAACCGGAAACCGGTCCGGCTGGAGTGTCATCTCATCTACCGCGAAAACGGCAGAGAGCGGTCGCTGTTCCAACCGATCGACCTCCCCGCCGCCGACGGAAAATCCGATTGGAGAGAGTACCGGTTCGACTCTCCGGTTCCCGCCGGAACAACCAATGCCGCGCTGCGCTTCCGCCTGCTCGATGCGCCGGGATCGGTCCTGATCGACAATGCCGGATTCTTCCCGGAAGAGGAGCGCCGATGAGAGTCCGGAAGCACTTTGTCTCTCTCCTGCTCGTCGCGACGGCACTCAGCGCGGACGGCGCAGCACCGGAAGCGCGCGACCTCGCCCTCGCCCGGTCGATCCGGGGGGTCTACCGGACGCTCCCGGAGGATTCCCCCGCCCGTTATGCCGCCGACCAGATCGCCTCGCGTTTCTGGTATTCACTCGAACTGGGGCAGCTGGAGGGGAGAATCCCCGCCACTATTCGCCAGCTCGAAGAGGCGCGCGCCCGGCTGGGGAAAATCCTCGACGAACTCGACCGGGGGCGGCGCTGGACCGTCCAGCCGCCGCGCTGGCAGATTCCGTACCTCGCCGTTCCGCCGGCGATCGACGGGAAATGGTCCGACGCCGAATGGGGAAAAGCGCTGGAGATCCATTCAGAATATCCGCTCAACTCCACGCAGGCGTGCGCCGTCTCCAGCCGCTGGCGGGTGGGCTACGACCGGAAAAACCTCTACATCAGCGCCCGCTTCCCGGAGAAGATTCGGCGGACCTGTCCGGTCTCCGACGCATCCGGCGCTCCACAGCCGTGGGATGGCGACGCGGTGGAAATTTTCCTCCTCACCGACCCGCGGCTTCCCTGCTACCGGGAGATCGTCATCAACGGCTCCGGCTGTGTCCTTTCGGCGCTCCACACCAAACGGCGCGGCGAGATCTACCTCAACTTCCGCCGGGAAGCGCCGGAACGGATTCCGACCGCCGCCGGGAGCGATCCGCAGGGTGGCTGGTGTTTCGAAGCGGCGATTCCCTTCGCCGAACTGCCCGGCTACTTCCGGGGCAATCCGCCCCGCTCCGGGGAGGAACTCCGCCTCGCCCTGGTGCGCACCCGGAACGGCGGCTTCTTTTCGGCATTTCCGCTGCTCTACAGCGGACACAACCTCTACGGCTACGCCACGGCGGAGCTTGAGTAAATTTTCACCCCATAAAAAGCAACCCTTTCACCACAGGAACCTGTTTTCATGAGTCACCTCTTCGGCAATCAGGATTTTCAACTGCGCCTCTCCGACCGGAACGGTGCGATCGAATCCATCTCCTTTCTCGGAACTGAACTCGCCGCGCCGTCACAGGGAATGTTCACGCTCCGCATGTACCTCCACGAGACGGGGGATTACCGCTTCTTTCAGGCGGAAGAATTCCCGAAGTTCCGGCAGGAGGGGGAGCTTTTTCTCTGGAGCGGCCACCCGGCGGCGCCGGAATTCACCGTCGGCTGCCGGATCACCTTCGACGGGGAGTTCTTCCGCTTCCGTCCGTCGCTGCGCCACGTGCCGGGAGAGATGTGGGCGGACCTCATTGAAATGCCGCAGCTCTGCGTGCCGCTGGAGAAGGAGATTTTCTGGCCGCACGGCCCCGGCTGCCTGATCCGCGAACCGTGGAAGAGCTTCCGCGAATACCACCACGCCGGATTCCCCGGCAACAGCGACCCCTGCGTCTACCCCGGTTCGGCCTCAGTGCAGTTTCTCGCCGCCTACGGGAGCCGCTACGGCCTTTACTACGCCGCGGACGATTTCTCCCACTCGATCAAGACCATGGAGATCGGCCCGGCCGCCGGCTCATCGGTCCGACTCCGCATCGAATGCACCTGTGACCGGCAGGGGATGGAGCCGGAATTCGAACTTCCTTTCGACCTCGTCATCGGCGCCTTCGAGGGCGACTGGATGGACGCCTGTGAGATCTACCGCCGCTGGATGAAGAACAACCCGATGATGAAGCGGGATTTCGCTCTGCCGGAGTGGATGGAGGAGTCGCCGGTGGTGATCATCTATCCGGTCTGCGGCGACGGCAGGATCACGCCGGAACCCAACCGTTTCTTCCCCTACGAACGGAACTTCGCGCGTCTGCAGGAGCTCTCCGCCGCGCTGGATTCCCCGCTGCTCGTGCTGCTGATGCGCTGGGACCACAACGGTCCGTGGATGCCCCCCTACTACTGGCCGCCGGTCGGCGGGGAGGAGTCTTTCCTCACCTTCTGCGACAAGCTCCACAAGGCGGGCCACCGGATCGGCCTCTACGGCTCGGGAACGCTCTACACCCGGAAAAGCCGGATTCACGACTACTCCACCGAGGAGGAGTATCAGAAGCAGGACCTCCAACGGTTCATGGCCCGCGGGCCGAAAGAGGAGATCGATGCCAGAATCTGCTCCAACATCCGGCAGGGAACGGAACTGTGCATCACCGAACCGTGGTGCGTCGAGGTCATGTGCGAACAGGTGAAACTGGTCGCGGAACATGGGGTGGATTTCTTCCAGATCCTCGACCAGAACCACGGCGGCGAGAGCTTCGTCTGTTACTCCCGCAACCACCATCACCCGCCGCTGCCCGGCGTCTGGCAGACCCGCGCGATGGCGAAACTGATCGAAACCATGCGCCGAACCGCCGCCGCGACCGGCAATCCGCTGCTGATCGGCTGTGAGAACGTCGCCGCCGCCCCCTACGTTGCCCAGATGCCGTTCAACGACCGGCGCAATCCGCTGGTCTACGGGCAGGAGGCTTCCGCGGTGCAATACCTCTTCCATGAATACGCCAACAACTTCCTCGGCAACGAATCCTCCGCGTGGGAGACGATTCGCTGCGCGGATTCACCGGACAATCTCCAGCTCCGGCTGGCGATGAGCTTCGTCCGGGGCGAATACCTCTCGTTCACGTTGCGCGACTCCGGCGAGATCGACTGGGGCGCGGCGGCGGACTGGAGCGCCCCGGCGCCGGAACAGCAACCGCTTCTCACCCTCGCGAAGCAGTGCAACGCATTCCGCCGGAAGTTTCGGAAGTTTCTGCTGCACGGGACCATGCAGAAACCGTCCGTCCAGCTGGAGTGCGGCTGGTACGAGCTGAAACTGCGGAAACGCGACAGCGAGTTTCTCCCGCTGGTGCCCACCGGCGCTTTCCGGGCTCCGGACAGGGAGGAGGCGCAGTTTCTGGTCAACTTCCGGAACCGGCCGGAACCGGTCCGGCTGCGGAGCAACCGGCCGTTCACGCTGGAGACCGGGGAGAGCCAGACGCGCCTCCCCGCCGGAGAGAACGCGTTGGAACTGCCGCCGCTCTCCTGCAGCGTTCTGCTCTTTCCCGATGAAAAAGAGTGACGGGGAATCACCATACCAGAAGCAATGGCGAGGCTGGAAGCGGCAAAGAAGCGCGGCCTTCCAGCCAATGCGGCCGCGATCCGGGCAATTCCATCGCATCACGCGCACCGGTTTCGGCAGTCAGCGGCGGCAGGGGCCGGTCGATGCACGGATATGGAGAATATTCGGGATGGGAATGGAACCGCCGCCATCTCCCTTGCCGAGTATTCGCAGATGGAGTATTTCCAATGCCCGATGCGCAATTTTTTCATAATCGAAATCGACAGTTGTATGTGGCGGCCTCAGATATTCTGATATTCCGGGCAACTCGTATGTAACCAGAGAGAGATCTTCCGGGATGCGATACCCCGCCTCCTGAATAAAATTTGCCGCCGGGATAGCCAGATGCTGATGAATCATGTAAATCGCCGTGAAATCTTCCGCAAGAACGGCACGGAACGCCTCCCAGCATTTCGAGCTCTGCGGGAAGGAGATCTGGAAGTTACGCACGGAATTTCCCAGATTGAGCTTCGCAGCTACATCCATAAATTCCTTCTCGCCGCGACAGTACGTCGAGTGCTCTTCGTCGGCAAAGTGGATGCGGGCGATTTTCCGGTGTCCCAGTTTCTTCAGATAGCGGAGCACGATCCGGCTTTCCTGAAAAGAATCCGGGTCGACAGAGTAGACCTGGTCAAATACGGTACCATAGCTGTTGATCATCACCAGCGGAATTGTCCGTTCCTCAATCCATTTCCGTGCCCAGGAGTTGTTATAGATCAGAGAGACGACGCCGTCAAAAAAATATGGCGAAACCTGATCCAGTGAACGCTCCTGGATGACCTGACAGATCCACTTCCGTCCGGTGGCGGCATTGATCAGAGCATCCAGCATCTGCTGGACGTATACTCCGCCGATTCTCTGGATAATCACGGCAATACGAATCTGATGGCGGTTTGCGGTATTCCGGTAGTTGAGTTTTGCGGCAGCGGTCAGGACATGCGCCCGGACCTCCGGTGCAACATTCGCCTTGCCGCTGAGTGCACGTGACACCTGAGAACGCGAACAACCCGCCTCCAGTGCAAGATCCGTCATTGTGACTTTTCGAATCATGCGAACTCTCTCCTTTCCAGTGAAATACAGTGCCACGACACTCCGGTTTTGTCAAGTCATTGTGCAGTTTATTTCATGTTTTTTCATACGGGCAGGATTGCCAAAAAGAAAAATTTACTTTATAATAAGAAGAAGCAGAACGGGATGATGTTTGGCGAACAACAGCAGAATCAGTTTTCTGCATGCTGTTTACAACAATTCGCACATATGTTTGGACTGTGGGAAGTTTACCGATACAACCTTTCGAGTTCAAGATGTTGAAATGAACAAAGTTATCCATGGGGAAAGATCTCTGAGCACATTGAGCCGTCTCCTCGCCTCAACTCTCGACGAAGATTC
>CAZPWP010000038.1:3209-12192 GCA_964590295.1 uncultured Victivallis sp. | reverse complement strand
TCTTCGAGGCGCCGAACTGCGAAGCATTGACGCGGGATCTCGCCGCGCACGGCCTGACGCCGCGGCAGGTGTTCGACAAGGCCGGAGCGAAGTTTCTGGTGACGACGCCGCGCACGCCGGAGACGGCGGCGGAGTCGCTCGAGGAGCTGTTCCGGGCGGTCCGCGCCAACGGGCAGGACGGGCTCCGCATCCAGCGTTACAAGGGGTTGGGCGAAATGAACGCCGAGCAGCTCTGGGAGACCACGATGGATCCGCAGACCCGGACGATGATCAAAGTCCGCATGGAGGACGCGATCGAGGCGGATCAGATCTTCAACCTCCTGATGGGCGATGTGGTCGAGCCGCGCCGGGAATACATCGAGAAATACGCGGCGGGAGTCAAGGATCTGGATATTTAAGCGGCGGAAGCCGGAAACACTTCAGGATTAGAAAAGGAGCACACTATGGCAGAGAAGGAAGCCAAAGTCGTCGATAAGGAGAAGAGCCTGACGATTGCGATCAGCCAGATTGAGAAGGAGTTCGGCAAGGGTTCGATCATGCGGCTCGGGGATACCGGTGCCGCCTGCACCGATGTTCCGGTAATCAGTACCGGCTCGTTGGCGCTCGACCTTGCGCTGGGCATCGGCGGGTTGCCCGCCGGGCGGATCATCGAAATCTTCGGGCCGGAATCGAGCGGCAAGACCACCGTCTGTCTCCACGTGATCGCCAATGCGCAGGCCAAGGGCGGCAAATGCGCGATCATCGACGCCGAACACGCGATCGATCCCGGCTACGCCCGGAAAATCGGCGTGGATATCGATAATCTGCTGATTTCACAGCCGAACTGCGGCGAGGATGCGCTGAACATCTGCGACACGCTGGTGCGCAGCAATGCGATTGATGTGCTGGTGGTGGACTCGGTGGCGGCGCTGGTTCCCAAGGCGGAGATCGAGGGCGAAATGGGCGACTCCCACGTCGGGCTGCAGGCGCGGCTGATGTCCCAGGCGCTGCGCAAGCTCACCGGCGCGGCCAGCCGGAGCCGGACCTGCATCATCTTCACCAACCAGATCCGCGAGAAGATCGGGGTGATGTTCGGCAATCCGGAGACGACACCGGGCGGAAACGCGCTCAAATTCTACGCGTCGATCCGCATGGATATCCGCAAGACCACCGTCATCAAGGACGCGGCGGCGAACATCATCGGCAACCGCGCCCGGGTCAAGGTGATCAAAAACAAGATGGCGCCCCCGTTCCGGGTCGCCGAATTCGACATCATGTACAACGAAGGGATCTCCAAGGCCGGTTCCGTGCTCGATGTGGCGACCGACATGGGAATTCTGGAGAAGCGCGGCTCGTGGTTCAGCCTCGACGGCGAACAGCTCGGGCAGGGGCGTGACCAGACCAAGGCGCTGATCGCGGCCGATCCGGAGCTCTGCCGGAAGATCTCCGACCGGATCATGGCGGTGATCAAGGGCGGAGAAGCCGCCGCGCCGCTGGAGATTCCGGACGATTCGACCGAATCGGCGCCTGCCTCCGCCGAATGACGCGGCGAAAGCCGGAGCGTTGACCGCATGAAGACCGTGAAGAGCATCGGGGCGGCGATTCTGTTCGCTGCCGTCCTCCATGTTTCAGCCGCAGACCCGGCGACGGAGCTGCGGATGGGGGACGATGCGTTCGCCTCCGGAGACTTCCGCAACGCGGTCAGCTTCTATTCGAGCGCATTGACGCTTGCCGACACCAATCCGGAACTGTGGAGCGCCGCCGCCCTCAAGCTGGCGGAGGCGTGGCTCCGGACCGGAAAGACCAGCGAAGCGAAGGCGCTGCTGACGGAGTTCCGCCGCCGATTTCCGGCCAGTTCCGCCGGACTGCTTCCCGGCGAGATCATGATCGCCGAACACGACTACACCGGCGCGGAGAAGTTCTTCAGTTCGCTGGCGGCGAACAGTTCGGATCCGGAACTGCTCTGTGCGGCGAAGTTCGCCCGGGCGTTCTCCAAACTGCGCCAGAAGCGCGACCTCGAGGCCGCCTTCGACTTCGAGGAGATCGAAACGCAGAACGCCGACCTTCGCCGCTGGGCGGAACGCGCCCATCTGGTGCGGATCTACGCGCTGATCCGGGCGGGGAAGCTCGAGGAGGCGGAGAAACTTCTCTCCGCAGGCAAATACCGTTCCGCCGAGCCGGAGGGTTACGCGCGGCTCGAACTTCTCACCGCGCTGAAGCGGGGCGACCTCGAACAGTTCCGTACCGGCTGGCCGCCGCCGGCGGAGAAGTACGGCAGCCGGCCCGATCCGCTGATGTATGAACTCGCGACAGGAGCGGCGGAACTGGCGGAGAAAAAAGGAGACGGGAAGTTCGCCGAAACACTTCTCAACGCAGGATTTCAGCTGGCGGGGAGCGATATCGAACGGCGGAACGCGCTGCGGGCGCTGATCAATCTGCAGGCGAAACTCTCTCCCGTCGCGGCGGCGGATACCATTCTGCGCGGCATCGAATTCTTTCCGGAAGCGGCCGACCGGGCGCTGCTGATCCTGCGCGGCGCCCGGCTGCTGGGGGAAAGCGGCGAGTGGAAACGCGCGATCGAACTCCTCGTGCGGATCACCGGCGACAACCGCATTCCGGTGATGCAGCGTCTGGAGGCGGCCCGCGATGCGGCGATCGCCGCCCGTCATGCGGGAGACCGCGAAGCAACGGAGAAGATGATGCAGTACCTCGCCTCGCAGGCGGAGACGGATCATCAGCGTGCCGAGGGCAACTACCTGCTCGGCGAGTTCTATTTCCAGGAAAAGAAGCTGAATGAAGCGCTCCGGCACCTGCGGGCGGCGATCGGTTCCGGGAACGGCAGCTACGCCGATCCGGCCCGCTTCCTCCTGCTTCAATGCCTGCTGGAACAGAAGGCGTACAAGGAGGCGATGCCGGTCGCGGAAGCGCTCCGGCGTTCCGATAAACCGGAACTTGCCGCAGCTGCGGATTACTTCCGGGCGATGCTGCTTGAGAAGAGCGGTCGCCGGGAGGAGGCGCGCAGTGAATATCTCAAATTTCTCATCGCCCACCCGAAGAGCGAATATGCGCCGCCGGCATTGTACAGTGCGGCGGAACTGGCGATGGAGCTGAAATTATTCAAGGCGGCGGCGGAGGGCTTCTTCCGTTTTGCGGCGGAAAATCCGAAATCGCCCAGTGCACCGCCGGCGCTCTTCCTTGCGATGCAGTCGGCCTACTTCGGTCGCCTCTCTGCCGATACGCTGCGGGCGGTCGAACTGCTCGACAGGGAATATCCCGATTCGCCGTGCACGGTCGAGGCGCGGCTCCAGCTGGCGGACTATTTGCGCGCCGACGGCGACTTCGACCAGGCGCTGACCCTGCTCGAGGAGGCCGCGAAGCGCGCGGGCGAAAAAAATCCGGATATCCGTGCAGAGGTGCTCTTCAATCGGGCGCGCATCCAGATCGCCCGCGGTATTCCGGCGGAGGCGAAACAGCTGCTCGGCGAACTGCTCGACCGCTACGCCTCAAGCGGCGTCGGTGCCGACGCCGCCCTGCTGGCGGGGAACCTCGAATCCGATGCGGGCAACTACACCGCCGCGCTGCAGTTCTACCGACGGGCGCGGGAACTGCGGCCGACCGGACTCTTCGCCGAGATCTGCGACGGCCGGATCGCCGACTGCCGCTACAGTCTCTACTCCGAATCACTCGACCGCAGCGACCTGGATCTGGCGACCGGCACCTACCGGAAGCTGGCGATGGAGTCGGGCGATCCGCGAATCGTGTTGCAGAGCCTCTACAAGCTCGGCAAATCTCTGGAACTCGGAGACGAGAGCGAGGCGGCGATCCAGACCTACGAACGGCTGCTCTATCTCGCCGCCGACCAGAAACGGCACGGAATCGCGCCGGATCCGGTCTGGTGCGGGAAAGCCGCCTACGCGGCGGCGCTCGCTTATCTCAAGACCGGCACACCCGCCGGAGCACGCGCCGCGCTCCGGTTGATCGACCGCTTTGAGGCGCTGGAATTTCCGTCGACCGGAGAGGATTTTCAGCGGCTGCGCGAGAAAATCCGGGAAAAATACAACCTTCAGGAGAAACACTGACGATGCTCTATCTCAAACTGCTGAACGACGGCGGCCCGATCATGTGGGTGATTCTGGCCGGAAGTCTGATCGCACTGTTCGTATTTCTGGAAAAGGTGTTCCAGTTTCACCGGGAGGAGATCAACGTGCGCGAACTGCTGCGCGGCCTCTTCAACGTGCTCAAACGGGACGGATTCGTCGAGGCGATCACCCTCTGCGACAACACGCCCGGTCCGGCGGCCCGGCTGCTCGGTGCGGCGATCCTCGCCTGCGAGCGGGGCGACGAGGACATCCGGCAGGCGGTGGATGACGCCGCGCTGGAGGAGATTCCGAAACTCGAACGGCACATCAACCTGCTCGGCACGCTCGGCTTCATCATGCCGCTGGTGGGATTTCTCGGGACGGTACTCGGGATGATGCGCACCTTTCAGGTGGTCGGCGCGAGCGAATATCTCTCCACCGCCGACATCGCCGGCGCGGTCAACATGGCGCTGATCACCACCGCGGCGGGCCTGGTGGTGGCGATCCCCGCCTACCTCGGCTACAACTACCTGGTCGCCAGGGTCAACTCGATCACGCTGGATATGGAGAAGGCGTCGCTGGAGATCATCGCCTTCTTCGACCGCCGCCGCAAGGAAACCGAGGAGGAGAAGCGATGATCCGCACCGACATCGGCAGGCGTCGCTACTGTACGCGCCTCAGGCCGCTGAGCGGCTGGCCGGGGGTGACCGCGCTGGTGGACATCTTCTTTCTGGTGCTGATCTTCTTCTTTCTCTCCGGCTCGTTCGTGCGGGTCTCCGGCATCAGCGTCGAGCTGCCGCGGGTGCGCCCGTCGAATATTGCGGACATGGAGAAGTTCGTAATCACCATCACGGCGCCGGTCACGCCGGGAGGGGAGTGTCTGCTCTACTTCAACGACCAGCCGGTCTCGGAGGAGCTGCTCAAGCAACGGTTCGGCGAGGTGCGCGGGCGGTCGCAGACCGCGTCGGTCATCATCCGCGCCGACCAGCGGGTCTCCTTCGAAACGGTTGCCGGGGTGATGGCGATGGCGGAGGCGGCGAAACTTTCGAGCTTTCTCGCAGTGATGCCGCCGTCGGCGCGGCAGGAAACCGTATTCGGTCAGTGACGGAAACCGGAGGGGCTCATGGTCAAAGCCATATTCCGAAAACCGGCGCCCAGCCGGCACTGGATCGTGGTCGGCGCGGCGCTGATCACGCTGGCGGCGCACGGGCTCCTCTTCGGGGTGATCCGCTACGAACCGGAACGGCGGCCGGCCGCCGCGCCGAAGAGCGCCGGAGTGACGCTGTTCAATCCGGCGGTGCTGACCGCGGGAGAACGGGCGGACTTCTCCCGCTGGCTCTCGATTCACGATCCGGCGCTGATGGTCCGCACCGACAACGATGCGGGGTACGCCGCGCACCACCGGATGCCGGTACTGCACGATTTTTCCGGGAACCGCCCCGCCTCTACGGTACAGCTGCCGGAGCGGCGGCTCCGGAAGTTCCGCCCGCTCCCGCTGCTCGGCGGGTCGCCCGCGCCCGTCGATCTGGAGTTTCTCTTTGTGGAGCGCAAAAGCGCCGGCAAGATCGCCCCCGCCGCGGCACGGCCGCCGATCGTGCGGGATGCCGGGAACCGTGAACTGAAACTTTCGCGGCTGTCGCTCCCGGTGGGGCGCGGCGCCGCGCATCCGACCGTCGTCGCCTGCCGCCGGGTGGGGAGCATCGTCCGGCAGACGCTGCTGGAGTCCTGCGGCGACGACAGTCTCGACGACACGGCGCTGATGGCGCTTTCGCGCTCCGCCGTGGAGCTGCCCGAGGCCACAACCGTCACCATCTACTGGCCGGAACCGCCCCCGGTCGATGTCAGGGAGGAAAAATAAGATGGGCATGTCCTGCGCCGATGCTCTGCTGCTCTACTTTCTGCTGTGGATTATCTTGATCGCGATCCTCTGGTGGCGGGAACTCTCGCGGGTCAAGAGTTTCGAGTGGCACCTGAGCAACAGCCGGTTGTTCCACTGTGACAACTGCCACCATTCGTTCATCATCAAGGAGCCGGTGAGCCTGACCCGCTGCCCGCGCTGCAACTCCATCTGCATCTGTCGCAGAAGAAGGGATCTGGAGTAACGATATGAAACAGCTTTTCCTGCCGATGCTCTCCGGCACGGCGCTTCTGGCCGCGGGCTGCGCCAATCTGTTCCTGCCGCCGGGAACGCCGCCCGACGGTGCGATTGTCGACAATACGCCGGTGACCGGGGAATTCTCTCCGCGCGCCGCGGAGAACTACCTGGTCACCTCGCTGTCGGGCTTCCTGCTGCGGGAGTCGCCCGGCACCCGGATCGGCATCCTCGCCGACGCGGCAACCCGCAACACCGCCGAACGGGTGCTGCTCGCGCTCGGACCGCTCTGCGCGGTTTCGATCGTGCCGGATTCGCCGCTGCTGCTGCGTGCCCGCGCCGCGGAGAACCGCTGGAGCTTCCAGCTTTTCGACAGCCGCACTGATACCATCCTCTGGCAGGAACAGCTGCCGGTGCGGACGAGGAAGGCACGATGAATCACACCGGAAAAATCGCCGTCGTCACCGGCGCCTCCAGCGGGCTGGGACGGGCCGTCGCCCGGGAGTTCCGGCGCAACGGCTGCACCGTGGTCGCGCTCTGCCGCCGTGCGCCGGCCCCGGACACTGCCGACCGTTTTCTCGCGGTCGATCTTACCGACGCGGCACAGCGTACCGCCGCCGCCGCCGCGATCGAACGGGAGTTCGGCCGGGTGGACGTGCTGGTCAACAACGCTGGAATCGGCTCCTACGCCACCTGGGAGGAGCTCTCGGAAGAGGAGCTGCGTCGGGAGTTCGAACTGGACTTCTTCGCTCCGGTGGAACTCACCCGGCTGCTGCTGCCCCTGCTCGCACAGACCGGCGGGAGCGTCGTCAACATCTCCTCGGTGGCGGCGCATGTCCCGGTCGGCTGCATGGGAGCGTACAACGCGGTGAAAGCGGCGCTGCGGATGTATTCGCTCACGCTGCGGATGGAGGTTGCCGGGCGCGGAATCCATGTGCTGAACGTCTGCCCCGGGCGGATCGACACCGGCTTCTCCAGCCGGGCGCTGGGGGGGCGCAAACCGCCGGAGACGCCGGGGCGCACCGCATCCAGCGCGGAACGTTTCGCGGAAAAACTCTTTTTCGCCTGCCGGAAACGCCGCCGCGAACTGGTCTATCCGGGGTGGTACCGGCCGGTGATCTGGTTCGCCCGCTGCTTCCCCGGAGTGGTCGAACGGGCCAACCGCCGGGTCTGGCATCTGGAGTGACGCGTCGGGTCGCAACGGAGCCTGGAGACGGGAAACCGCTCAAAATTCCGGAAAAATGCCGCGAAATGGTTGACTTTGAAGAAAGCTGAACTATATTAAAAAATCCGTCCGTTTAACGATGGATATCATTGAATGTCAACGCAAACCCGTTAGACCGGGGGCTTTCAAGGAAAGGTTTGGTGTTTCAGATGGCGAATAAATTGGTGGATTCCATCCAGATGGAAGTGCGCTCGACGCAGCCGTGCCGCAAGGAGTTTGACTTTACCGTTCCGGCGGATGTGGTCAAGAGCGAGACCGCGAACACGCTGCGCGAGATCGCGGTTCAGGTGTCTCTTCCCGGCTTCCGTCCGGGCAAGGCTCCCGTCGGACTGATCCGCAGCAAATTCGAGAACGAGCTCAAGGAAGAGCTGCAGCGCAAACTGATCTACGCCGCATTCGAGCTCGCCGGCAGGGACGAGGCGAACGATATCGTCACCTGCGACATTGAAGGCAAGCCGGAACTCAAGTTCGACGGGGAATTCAAGTTCACCATCGGCGCCGATGTCGCGCCGGAGTTCGAAGTCGGCGACTACAAGGGCATCAAGGTGGAGATTCCGGTCGACGCGGTCACCGACGAACAGGTTGAGGAACGGGTCAACTTCTACCGCACCGCCTACGGTAGCTACGCCGAGGTGGAGGGGCCGGCGCAGGCCGAGGATATGCTCAAGGTGAACTACAAGAGCAATTTTGCCGCGCCGGAGGACGCCTCCGCCGCAGTCAATCGGCAGCTGGAAGCGGAGAACACCTTCCTCTGGCTGAGCGAGCCGGAGACGATTCCCGGCAGTATCGCCGCGCTGACCGGCGCGACGAAGGACGGCGAGTACACCTTCGAAGCGACCTATCCGGCCGACTACCGTGAGGCTGCGCTGGCGGGCAAGACGATGAAATATACGGTCAAGGTGCTCGGCATCCAGCGCCGGAACACGCTGAACGATGAAGAGCTTGTCGAAAGGGCGCGGGTCAAGTCGATCGGGGATTTCCGCGACATGCTCCGTACGGCGATGGAGCAGGAGAACGCGGCGAAGAACCACAGCGAAGTGCTCGACGCGGTCTACAAGAAGCTCTCCGACATGGCCGGAGAGTTCGAACTGCCGCCCAACGTCCTCCAGGCGGAGATCCAGAAGAAGCTTCAGGAGATCGCCTACGATACGGTGAAATCCGAAGAGGATGCGGAGAAGTTCAAGAAGGAAATCGACGCCCATCGCGCCGAGGCGGAGAAGGCCGCGCGGGCCGCGCTGCGCAAGAGCTTCCTGCTCCGCAAGATTGCAAAACTTGAAAAGATCAGCCTCGACCAGAAGGAGGTCGATGCCCGGCTTCGCGATATGAGCCGTTACTACGGCTATAAGGAGAAGGAGTTCCGCAACATGCTCGAGAAGAACGGCGGAATGGATGATCTCCAGTTCGATCTGATCAATGCCAAGGTGCTGAACCAGCTTGCGGAAGCGGCGGTCAGGTAAGAGGCGAATCAGACACATACGGGACCGGGCGGGGCGGCCTGGCGATTTCCTCTTCCGGAATCCGCCGGGCCGGCCGGTTGCGGTCCTTTTGAGTATTCACGTTATCATTTGAGGAGGAATACCGATGAAAAGCAATTCATTTCTGGTGCCG
>CAZPWP010000038.1:0-3199 GCA_964590295.1 uncultured Victivallis sp. | reverse complement strand
GAACAGACCGGCCAGGGAGAACGTGCCTTCGATATCTACAGCCGGCTGCTCAAGGACCGGATCATTCTGCTCGGCACCCCGATCGACGATGAGGTCGCCAACCTGGTGGTGGCGCAGCTGCTCTTTCTCCAGGCGGAGGATCCCAAAAAGGACATCGATCTCTATATCAACAGTCCCGGCGGCTCGGTGACGGCCGGTCTGGCGATCTACGACACAATGCAGGTGCTCTCCTGCGACGTCAAGACCTACTGTGTCGGGCAGTGCGCCTCGATGGGCGCGGTGCTGCTCTGCGCCGGAGCGGCGGGAAAACGGTTCGCATTGCCGAACAGCCGGATCATGATCCACCAGCCGTGGGGCGGCGCGCAGGGGACCGCCGCCGACATCGACATTCAGGCGAAGGAGATTCTGCGGCTGAAGGCGATGCTCAACTCGATCATCGCCGGCCACACCGGCCAGCCGGTCAAGCGGATCGAGAAGGATACCGAACGCGATTTCTTCATGGGAGCGGAAGAAGCGGTCAAATACGGTCTGGTGGACAAGGTGGTCTCCCGGCCGGCACAGGAGAAATAGCCGATGGCTAAACGGGGAAACAGCAAGCTCATCTGCGCATTCTGCGGCGCCCATGAGGGAGAGGAACCGGGCGTGGTCTTCGCTCAAAGCGGCTACGAGGGGCTGGCGATCTGTTCGAACTGTCTCCGGCAGGGGTATCACGCCCTCTGCGCCGGCGAGAAGGGCAAGGCGGCCGGTAAAGAGCAGAAACCGGATCCGATCGCCAGACTCAAGGTGCCGAATCCCGCCGCGATCAAAGAGGTGCTCGACCAGTTCGTGATCGGGCAGGAGCGGGCGAAGAAGGTGCTCGCGGTCGCGGTCCACAACCACTACAAACGGCTCCAGACCCAGGCGGGAATCCGCCGGGAGGAGACGCCGGAAACCTTCAGCGACGTCGAACTCGACAAGAGCAATGTGCTGTTGCTCGGGCCGACCGGCAGCGGCAAGACGCTGCTGGCACGGACTCTCGCGCGGCTGCTCGACGTGCCGTTCGCCATCTGCGATGCGACGACGCTGACCGAAGCCGGATACGTCGGAGAGGATGTCGAAAACATTCTGCTCCGGCTCTATCAGGCGGCGGACGGCGACCTTGCCCGCACTCAGATTGGCATCATCTACATCGATGAGATCGACAAGATCGCCCGCAAGACGGAGAACGTTTCGATCACCCGCGACGTCTCCGGCGAGGGGGTGCAGCAGGCGCTGCTGAAGATTCTCGAAGGAACGGTGGCGAGCGTGCCGCCGCAGGGGGGGCGCAAGCATCCCCAGCAGGAGCTGCTCCGGATCGACACGTCGAATATCCTCTTCATCTGTGGCGGCGCGTTCGTCGGTCTGGATAAGATCATCCAGCGTCGCTGCGGCCGTCAGGTGCTCGGTTTCAAACGGCTGGTGGATGACGAGGGGGAAGAGGCGGAAGCCACCGCCGAACATCTGGCGCGGAATCCCTGCGCCCGGTGCGAACCCGAGGATCTGATCCGGTTCGGACTGATTCCGGAGTTCGTCGGACGGCTGCCGATGGTCACCTCGCTGGAGCCGCTGGAGCGGGCCGATCTGGTCCGGATCCTGCGGGAGCCGAAGAACGCGCTGATCCGTCAATATCAGCGGCTGCTGGCGATGGAAAAGGTTTCGCTGGAATTCACCGACGACGCCCTCGAAGCGCTCGCCGACAAGGCGGTGGCGCGGGGGACCGGAGCACGGGGACTGCTGGCAATTCTGGAGAATCTGATGCTCGACGTGATGTACGAAGCGCCTTCGCGGCGCAGCGTCACCCGCTGTGTGATCGATGCTCCGGTGGTTCGCGGCGAATCGGAACCGAAACTCCTGACCGGGAAATAACCATCGGCCTCCGGGCTGTTCTGATGAGAGATGGATACATTCAATACCAAAACCCGCATACTTGCCGCGGAGGAGCTTCCGGGCAACGAACCGGACAACAGCAAGGAGGTGCTGGCGACACTCCCGATCAAGCCGCAGGAGCGTTACAAGTTTATCCGCACGATCGGCTTCGGCGGCATGAAGGGGGTATTGCTCGTCTTTGACCAGGACACCGGGCGGGAAATCGCCATGGCGATCATGCCGGACTTCCGGGAGCGCCCGAAGGCGGATCTGGAGCGGTTCGTCCGCGAGGCGAAGCTGACCGCGAAACTGGAACATCCGAACATCGTCCCAGTCCACGACATCGGCATCGACTCGTCCGGTTCGCCCTACTTCACGATGAAGTATCTGCACGGGCAGTCGCTGGCGGCGATGCTCCGGAAACTGGCCAAGGGCGATCCGGAGACGGTGAGCCGTTACGGTCTGGCCCGGCTGCTGCAGATCTTTATCCGCATCTGCAACGCGATTGAATTCGCCCATTCGCAGGGGATCTGCCATCTCGACCTCAAACCGGAAAACGTCAACCTCGGCGATTTCGGCGAGGTGCTGGTGCTCGACTGGGGGCTGGCCCGTTCCCTGCGTCCGGCGGTATTCGGCGGCATTCACGCGCCGAATGATCTCGACCAGATCTCGGCGAAGCGCGTCAAGGGAACCCCCGGTTATATGGCTCCCGAACAGATCCGCAACTCCTCCGACTGTCCGGTGGACAACCGCACCGACATCTACTCGCTCGGCGCCATCCTCTACGCGATGCTGGCGCTGGCGCCGCCGTTTGCCCATCTGCCGATGGAGGAGGTGTTCCGCCGGACGGTGACCGGCGAACTGCCGCCGCCGTCGGAGGTCGCGCCCGACGACCGCTACATCCCCGGCGCGCTGGAGGCGATCTGCCTCAAGGCGATGGCGGTCCAGTCGTCGGAGCGGTACGCCAGCGTCGGGGAGATGCGCGAGGACATCTTCGCCTTCCAGACCGGCTACGCGCCCAAGGCGGAGAAAGCATCGCCGCTCAAACATGCCGGACTTTTCATCGGCCGGAACTTCCTGATCCTGCTGATCCTGCTCTCGCTCCTGCTGGCGACGGCGCTGATTACGCTCGCTTTCAACTACTATCAGGTCATCAATTATTGAGCCGGGAACCGCCCTGGGGAGAAGGACGATGAGGCCGGAGGAATTGATCCGGTGAACTTGGTTAGTATGCGCCCAGCCAGCCCCATGATGAGGGGGGGAGCAGGGCGCATACCGTCGTAGCATGTCTCCACGGCTTGGCCCGCGCCCTGTT
>CAZPWP010000037.1:0-12228 GCA_964590295.1 uncultured Victivallis sp. | reverse complement strand
GAACTGCCGCGGAACCGGAATTTCACCGACTCCGCGGCAACAGAGGGGGACACATGAGAACAGTCTACCTCGGACCAGCTCGTAGGCGAGCGTGGTGCCGTGCGGCCCGAATACCTTCGCCCGGAACCGGATGGTCCGCGCGTCGATCCGGGTGAACGGAATCTCCCCGGTGCGGCGGCCCGCGGTGTCGAGCGTGTAGAGCGCATAACTGCCGCCGGGAGCAGTCCGCAGCGTCACCTCCTCAACCCTGACGGTGATCTTCAGCGGGAGCAGCTCCTGCCGCGATGAGTTGCGGCGACAATCCCTCCCGGGAGTTGCGACTCATTCCTGCGGCCTCTTATTCCTGGCGCGCCAGCTTGACGGAGAGACGCCGCAGCATTTGCGGAAGCGGGTGGAAAAATAGTAGATGTTTTGCATCCCCACCTTCCGGGCGATATCGGAAATCGAAAGATCAGTGTTATCAAGCAGTTGCCAGGCGCAATGCATCGCATAATTTTCCCGGTACCGGCGCGGCGAAACTCCCACCGCCTTCTTGAACCGGAGATAGAAGACCGAGCGGGACATCCCGCTCTCCTCGGCCAGTCTGTCAATATCCACCGGTTCGGAAAGATTCCGCAGTTGCTCCTGCGCCTGCCACAGCAGCATGGGAACCGTACTTTCTCCGTCCTTCCCCGCGCCTCCCCTGATCAGGACGCCGTCCAGCAGGTTGCGGGCAAGCGGATACCAGTTCCTCCGGCGGGAAAGGTAGAGCCGATGCATCTCAAGGAGCGAACGCAACGCCCGGCGGAACTCCGTCGGGCCCGGAGAAGCGTGGAAGATGCCGGGCAGAACTTCATTCCAGGCAAGAACCTCTTTTTGCTCCTCTTCCATCAGAAAGTGCACCCACAACAGCTCCCATTGCCTGCAGCGGAAAAGGTGCGGATGACCGGGTGAAATCAGTACCAGCTCTCCTCGGTGCAGCGGAAGAACGCCCGACGAAAAGATAACCTCACCCACCCCTCTCGACGCAGCCAGCAGACTCCAGTCGTCCGGACGGTTTCCCCACCAGGAATACTCCCCCTCCGGCAATCCGGTCGTGTGACCGACGATGAGATCGTCACCGATTGCCGGACTTTCCATCTTGAACGGCATGCGGGACATATGAGGAATCTCTCTGGCTTGCGCCAACTTCTCCACCTGTGAAAACAATGTTGCCATCTATGCCGTCCTGTGATTTTTCTTCCACCAGCCCCATATAAATACACCGCGGGAGATTCTTTGTCAATTCCAGATCGCCGGCACAGGACAAAAATATAAAAAAACAAGATAAAACAATATTTACAAAAGCGAGTGATTCCGGTATAATTACAAAAGAAAGAAAAACCGATTTCACGGTTCAGGTTGGTGTTGACCGGCTGAAAATGCTGAAAAAGCGCAATGCCGGCCTTCCAATTTCAAAAGGATTTTTTATGCAGCATCAAGACGAAATTCGAAAAAAGATACTGGGCTGCTGGCAGGGAAAAACGGTCGGCGGCGTTCTCGGCACTCCGTGGGAGTCGGATCCTCGTACCCACGCCCTCACCTGGTACGACCCGATGCCCGACCAGGCGCTTCCCAATGACGATCTTGAACTGCAGGTAATGTATCTGGACGGTCTCTCACGGATGAAGGAGCCGGTAGTCAACCGGGAACTCCTCGCGGATCTCTGGCTTCAGCATATGAATTTCCACGTGCAGGAATACGGAGTCGCACTCTGCAATCTCCGCCGGGGAATCCGTCCTCCCTGGTCCGGGCAGTTGGAGAATCATTTCGTCGACGGCATGGGCGCGGCGATCCGCAGCGAACTGTGGGCCTGTCTCTCCCCCGGAGAACCCGACCGCGCCACCATTTACGCCCGGGAAGACGGCTGCATCGACCACGCCGGAGAGGGAATCCATGCGGAGGTGTTCTTCGCCGCGCTGGAATCTCTCGCCTTTGTCGAGTCGGATCTCGACACCTTGATCCGGGAAGCATTGTCCCGCATTCCTGCGGAATCCGCCGTCGCCGGTTTCATCCGTCAGGTCTGCCGCTGGTGGCGGGAGAGCGGGGATTGGCTGACGGTGAGAAACCGGCTCTGCGACGTCTGCGCAACCGAGTTTGTCTCCTGCGTTCTGCCGAATGTACCGATCACCGTGCTGGCTCTGCTGGCCGGCGGAGGCGATTTCGGCAAGACCATCTGCACCGCGGTCAACTGCGGCATGGATACCGACTGCACGGCGGCGACGGCAGGAGCAGTCTGCGGCATCATCGCTCCGGAATCGATCTCGGACGCTTGGCTCAAACCGATCGACAGAACTGTGGTAATCCGCCACGACTGCTACCCCGGAGTCACACCGCCGGGAACGCTCGACGAGCTCACGGACGCCATCCTGCGTCTGCGCAACCGGCTGAAGGAGTGTCGCCTGCCGGAACCTGCGCCCCGGCCGGAGCCTCAGCTGCTGGAGATTCCGGCGGAAATCGCAGTACGCCATGTGCGGGAATGGTGGCTGATTCCTCTACAGGGGCACCGCTGGGAGCCGTTGCGGCTGCCGGGGAAATACGGCAGGATCGATATCGAGCGCTTCGGAGACGCCCGGCAGCTTCTGCTGCGGCTCCGCTTCCGAGTGGAACACGACGGGGAGTATCACATTCTGTTCAACTCTCCTACCACCAATCACGTCTACCTCGACCCGGACTGGAACCGGCAGACACCGCTTCACGACGCCCGGGACATGTTGTTCGGCCGGATGCGTCCCTTTCTCGGACCGGAACCGGAAGGGAATTTCCCGGGCAAGGCGGCGTTGAGCTGTCAGATTTTCAATCCTTACATCGCCGGAGCACCGCTCAATCAGATCAAGCGTTACCAGTTTCTAAAGCGCGGGGAGCATGAATTGCTGATCAGCTTTGTTCCCTGCGCAGGGGATCGTTTCATCCGGTACGGCATGGGAATCGGCACCCCGGAGGAGTCCGCCTTTTTGCCGGATGCGTTCAGCTGCCGTTGACCGAAAGATGTGGAAATCAAACCGATGTTCAAAGAAAGGAATCAGTATGATGACGCGACATGGACGAAACAGGAAACCGGACGGCATTTTTACTTTAATTGAACTCCTCGTCGTGATTGCGATCATCGCGATTCTCGCGTCGATGCTGCTGCCGGTGCTGAATTCCGCCCGGGCGAAAGCGGCGGCTTCATTGTGCATGTCGCAGCTCAAACAGATCGGTCTGGGACTGTTCTCCTACGCCGATGACAACGACAACTGGCTGCCGGCGGCACGGTATGAGAGAGCGTACTCCTACTATCTGGTCCAGGGGAAATACATCACTACCGCGTATGACAAAATGCAAGACAGCTATTCGGCGACGACTGAGTGCTTTATAATCGGGGTCGGGAAGAGGGAACCCCGGGGAATTTTCTGGTGTCCCTCAAGCCGGCCTGCCCAGGCCTCCGCTCTCTGGCCCGCTTCCGTTACGCCGGAGGAATATTATCTTTCGAATTATGTACCGATTGTAAATGCATACAGTGCGACCACCAAAAGCAATGCGCAGCGCTGCGGCGGCTGGATTTCCAACTACGGCTGGAGCATCAGCAGTGCGGTCGGGGATCTGAAAACCATTGTCTGGAGGAAACTGTCCCGCATTGTATCCGGTTCCGCGATCATGAGTGAAGGGCTGTGGGCAAATAAAAGCGGAGCATTCAATTACGTCACACTGGTTCGGCAGCCCTATCTCCAGCCGGGCAGCATGTGGAACACCAGCGGCGCTCCTGATTGGGAAAAGCATCAGGCGTCCGTGAATTTTCTCTTTGTCGACGGCGCTGTTCGCAATATGAAGTACAACTCCCGAAAATGGACGCGGGATGTTCAGTTCGAATAAGTCGAATCATAAAGCAACGGGAGGATAGTTTGCGATGAGGAAGTTTTTCGTTTCCTTTCTATCGGTCTTCTGGATGGGAATTCTATTGAATGGCGCCGACCTGTTCAGCCGTGACGCCTGCGGGCGGATTCTGGCCCCCGGTCTCCGATTCCAGCTGACTCACACCGCTCCGGGCTGGAAGACGACGGTTCAGAATGATGCTTCTGTTCAGTTTCTGGGAGAGGGCGGCGGCTTTATCGCCGGAGAAGGAATGCGCCGGGAAGGTACTTTTACCGTCACCGGCGGGGTTTTTCAGCTCTCTGAAATTGTCGGAATGGAAAAAGACCGGCTCAAATTGAAGTGTCACCTGACCAGCGAACGCGGTATTAAAACGCTGCGTCTCGCACTCCAGGCCTCACTGAACGTCACCCGGCAGCTGATCGCTCCGCCGCTCTGGAATCAGGAGCCCCTCGTCTTTCCCGCCGAATCAAATCCCGATAAATTTTACATACAGAAACCCTGGCAAAAGGATAATGAACTGGTGATTCATCTTCCTGCCGGGCGGCTGGTCATCTCCGGCGCATTCGGCCTTTTCTATCAGGACGACCGGAAATTCGGCCGTCAAAGTTTTTCTCTGAACCTGCTTTTTCGGCCTTCCGCCGGGAATGTAAAAAAAGCCGATCTCGCGCTCACCATGCGGTACGAGCCGGACCGTTCCCTGCCGGTCGATCTGACGCAGGTCATGAATCGCGGCTTTCGGGATGCCGTCCCTGAAGACGGCAAGGGCGGCTGGACCGACCAGGGACCGGAAAACGATCTCGCGGCGCTGCAGCCGGGGAGTTACACCTTTGCCGGCATTCCGTTTCTGGTGGTGAACCCCGCTGAAAACGGGGGGAACTCTTGCATCGGAATGAGAGGACGGGAGCGGCCGGATTTTCTCAAAGAAGCAACCGTCACCCTCCCGGGCTGGAAGGGACGGTTTCTCTATCTTTTGAATGCCCTGGCCTGGGGCAAGAACGACGGTCCGTGCGGTGAGGTGATTCTGCGGTATCAGGATGGAACGGAACAGAAACAGACACTGATTGCCGGGGCGGATCTCTCCGACTTCTGGAACCCCATCCCCTGCAAACGAGCCGTTCTCGGCTGGAAAGGGAAAAATCGCTCCGCACCGGTCGGCCTTTATGTCACCCGGATTCCGTTGCGCGGACATCCGCTCAGAGAGTTGACGTTCGTCAGCCGGAACCGGGTCTGGATGATTGTCGCCGCGACACTTTCCGACCGGGAATTCAGCATCACCGAAGAGAAGCCGCATTCCATCAAACCGGGGAAGGAATGGCTGGAATACCGCGCACCGCTTGAGATACAACCCGGCAGCATCATCGACCTCGCCGATCTGCAGGATGCTCCTGCTGGAAAACACGGGTTTCTGTGTCGGAAAGGGAGTCACTTCGAATTTGAAGGACAACCGGGAAAACCGATCCGCTTCTGGGGCGTGAACTTGTGCAACGACGCCTGTTTCCCTTCTCATGCCGACGCGGACCGGCTGGTGACTCTGCTGGCCGCCATGGGATGCAATATCATCCGTCTGCACCATTTTGACAACATTCTGGGGCACTCCGCCGATGAACCGACTACGGTAAAACTGAATCCGGCGATGGCGGACCGGCTGGATTACCTTCTGTACGCGGCGAAAAGAAAAGGAATCTACATCACATTGGATCTTTACACCGGGCGTTATATAAAAAAAGAAGAGTTGAAAAAATTCAGCAGTTTGCGTCCCAGCGAATACAAGGCGCTCTATTTCATCGACGAAGAGGTCCGGAGCAATCTGGATACTTTCGTCGAAACACTCCTGACTCACATCAATCCCTATACGAAAATCGCGTGGGGCCGGGAACCTGCAATCGCGACACTCAGCCTGATCAACGAGGACAATCTACCGGTGAAGGTGAATCAGTCTGCCCGTATAAAAAAGATTTTTCTGAAGAAATTCGCCGAAAGGTGCAAAAAAAACGGCATGCCGATAACTGAAGCCAACCGAGAGAACTTATTCCGGGAATATCTTGTCGAACGATATCAGGAGGGATATCGGCACCTTTCCGGACTGGTGAAAAAACTCGGTGTCCGGATTCCGTTGACCGACCAGAATTACAACAACGACTTCGATCTGCAGATCACGCGGCGAAAATATGATTATGTCGATCAGCATTTTTACAGTGGACATCCAATCTATCTCGGGAATCGCGGCGGCTGGGGAACCATGCCGCTGGCGGTTCACATGAGCAACGCATTAAGTTCAAATGCCGGCGTCGGACAATTGTTTCCGACCCGGCTGGTGGGAACGCCTTTCGCCTGCACGGAATGGAACTTCTGCAGTCCGAATCCGTATGCGGTTCAGGGGCCGTTTCTGGTCGGGGCGTATTCCGCTTTTCAGGATTATGATATGCTGTGTCAGTTTGCTCTCTGCAGAAAGTTCGATTCCGCTTCGCCGGACCTCTCCATGCAGTCGTTCAAGATGCTGGGAGACTCCCAGTATCAGCTGGCAATGCGGGTGGGAGCGCTCTTCTTTCTGCGCCGTGACGTCGCGCCCGCGCCGGAAAAGATTCCTTTTCTGATCCATTCAAAATTTCGCGGAATCGCCGGGCATACTACCGCATATCCCTCTCTTATGCCGATGCTGGGGCTGCTGACCGGTACCGGTACGGTTTTCGAGGATTCCCGCTTGCCCGCTGACGTGACGGCGGTACTTACTTCTGGAGGTGTTTCCTCCCTCCGGGTTGAAGGAATCCCGATCACCGGGAATTATCAGAAAGATCTGAAAAATTTGACGGATCAGGGCCGGATTCCCGCCGGAAATTACGATCCCGCCATCGGTCGCTTCACCTCCTCCACCGGAGAACTGGAAATTGTCAAAAACACAAAGCTGTTTCGAGTCCAGACCGACAGAAGCGAGGCGTGCGTGCTCGAAAAGCGGAGAAATTGGACGGGCACGTTCGCCCGGGTGACCAACGGAGAATCATTCGCCGCGTTTTTCTTCACCTCCCGCGACGGTCGCCCTCTGGCGGAAAGCGGACGGATCCTGATCCTGCATCTGACCTCTTCAATGGGGAAGAACATCACGTTCCGGGATAAGAGCATGACGGTGCTGAACAACTGGGGGGACAACGCCATGCTGCTTCGCCGGAACCGCGCGGAGATCTCATTCGCGCCGAAAGGAACCGGCAAACTGTTTGCCTGTTCACTCTCCGGGAAACGGTTGTTTGAAGTTCCTCTCCGCAAAGCGGAGAACGGATTCTCCTTCACCGCAGAAAACGATTCCGCCGGTACCCCGGTCTGTATCTACGAGTGGAGCGCGGAATGATTTGCCTTTCGAACCAGTATCGTATTCGAATGTAGGCGAGCGTGGTGCCGTGCGGGCCGAACACCTTCGCCGGGAACCGGATGGTCCGTGCGTCGATCCGGGGGAACGGAATCTTCCCGGTGCGGCGGCGGCCCGCAGTGTCGAGCGTGTCGAGCGCATAACTGCCGCCGGGAGCAGTCCGCAGCGTCACCTTTCCTGCAGGCGGCGAAGAACGGCGCCTTCCCCCCACGCCTCCAGCTGTTTCATTGCCGGACCAGCGTACTTGGTCTTGCTCGCCAGAGTATCGGTCAGGTGGAACAGCAGAATTCGTTTCGAGCCCGGCAGCGCTTTCCGGTCGAGCGCGATGGCGGAGAACACCCCCGCGGCCGACCCGGTTGTTCACCGTGAGGAAATTCCCCTTGAGCTGTTTCCCCACCGGAAGAATCAATGTTTCACAGGAGGGCGTCACCGCCCGGAAGGTCGCATTCTCCGCATCGAGGCTGATCTGTCCGCCGGGAGCGTTGAACGTTTTTGCGGTACCGTTGTACCACTCCTTTTTCAGTACGCTGCTCTTCTGCCGCTCTTCGAGCAGTTTGTCGTTCGCGGGCGAGGCATCGAATACCGGCGTCTTCCCGGTGTCGGCCGGGAAATTGAAACCGGGATTCAGAAGGCCGGCAGTTTCCCTTCGGCCGCCTTCCCGTCGGGCAGAATCACGGTTCCGACCCCGGCGATCAGGCCGAGCCGGGCAATCTGGCCGGAAAGTTCTTTGGAGAAGTCCAGCCCATCCCCGCCGGTCAACGTGACGGCGAAGGAGAGCGGCGATGGTTTCAGCTGACGATCCAGAAAGAGCGCAAGACCGATCTTTTGCGACAGCATCTTGACGATGTTCGTGGCGAGGCCGAAGTGACCGGTCGGTCTGCGGTTCTCCTTGACGATGCCGTTGTTGTGTGCAGGCGAACTGGAACAACGCATCCCAGTCCTGAAGCGCCGCATAACTGCCCATCAGCACCGCTCCTTCGGCCCGGAACACATTCGGAGCCGCATAGTCGAATTCCGTAATCATCATCGGCTTGCCGAAGAGGCGCGACGACATCAGCGACGCAGGCACGTTCGCCTTCCGGGCGATCGCGGAAAGATTCTGATGCGCCGAAGGCAGCTGCCAGTCCTTGTTCGGAAATGGGGGATGCTCCCAGTAGCTGTGGTTGTCCACGTAGTCGTACTGGTCGCGCAGAACCGAAAGCAGCGGTTCGGAACGCATGTTCTGGTCGGAGATGGGGCAGGGCAAGTCCGAAATCGCGCACGAACCGTTTCATCTCGGCGAAGCCGGGATTGTACACCGCCGCCGGAAACTGCGAGAACATCACGTCACAGGAGGTTCCCGCCGGGAACTTCGCCCCGTTCTTCTTCCGCCATTCGGCGGATTGCTTCTTCTAGAGGTCCGCGACAAAGGGGGCTCCCCTGCCGGGTGTTGTTGAGGTTGCCCTCGTTGATGAGGCAGACCGAGATCAGCGCGGGATCATCCTTCAGCGCCATGCCGGTATAGGGGTTGACGTGGGTGAGCCAGTTGCGCGCAAAACTCTTTCAGTTCTCCATCGCCGAATCGAGCAGATAGGGAAGCGCCTTGAAGGAGGAACACGCCGGCCGCTAGTCTGGGAACTCCGGAATTTTCCCTTTGGCAAAGGGGTGCGACACATAGGGATCGGTGGTTACGTAGATGCTGCGCTTCCTGCAGCAGGCGATCAGACAGTCGAGCTGGTGCTGGCGCGCTGCGACAGCCCGCCGTCATGATGGTGCAGGCGTATCGCATTGAATCCGGCGGCGGTCATGCGGTCGGCGAGCCGCTTGCTCCACTCCTTGTCAAGGTAGTGGGCGGAGTTGCAGAAATTGGCGCCGTAGAAGCGGACCGCCACGCCGGGACGACCCGGAACTCCACTCTGCCGTTGCGGACGACGACCGGCCCGTATTTTTTCGGCAGGAGCGTCGAGGCGGTTCGAAAAGACCATCGCCGATCCGGGCTGAACGTCTTTGTGATAGACGATCTCCTGCCAGCCGCGTAGACCGGCGCCGTGTTCAGCCGCGGAATCTTCCCCGAACCGACCGACGCGGCGACGATTCTCCAGACCGAACGGCCGGTGGAAGTGAATTCCACCCGCTGAATCGGCTTGTCCTCAATCGGGTGAACCGAACGGTACAGTCCGACGTAGGCACTGCGGTTCTCCCCGGTTCAGACCTGCTCGCCGTTGCGGCGCGGCGCCGGAATCCACCAGTTGCCGCCATCGCCGCCTTTGCCGGAGTCCCTTTCGACTGCGGCGACGCGGAAGGCAAGACGATGAGTCCGACCCTCTGCCCGCAGTTTTCCAATATCGATCTCAAAGCCTGTCAGGCCAGCTGCGGCGCCGGGCGGAGAGACCGGGTTATTCTGGTACGAGCTGCTCGAACGCGGGGAGGCGGCGCTGCCGGAATATCACTTCGTCTGTGTCTGTACGCTCCGTGCGCGATGTGGACACCACCCAGCTGCGCGACTGGCTGTGCAGCGAGCTTGCGGTCTATCTGCCCTGACCGGTTTCGCCGCCGAAATGCCGCCGGACCGTCTCGAACGCGAGTTTCGGCCGGCGGTATTCATCGACCAGCCCCTTGTTGTTGAAGGCGCGTGGCCGCCCCAGCGCGCAGGCGCTCGTGTAGGTCCGCCCGTCGCAGTACTGCCAGAGGGCGACGCCGGTGATCCGGTCGTGTGAGAGTATGCAGCGGCACACCTCATCGAGATAGTCCGCCTGATACTCCTCGCTCCAGTGGGCGCGGAAGCGGTCGTGCCAGCCGTAGATGCCGCCAGCGCCGATTTCGCTGACGATGAACGGCTTGTTGGAGAATCCCTTCGCCTCCATCCAGGCGATGAAGCGGTCGAGGGCGGGGGCGATTTCTCCGAGCGGTCGGGGGGTTTCCCGGTTCTGCGCATACCAGCCGGGATAGGTGTTGAGGCTGACCACGTCGACGAGATCGAAATTGATGTCCCGCTCCGCGTGGTTGGAGGCGTAGGTGATCGGGCGGGTCGGATCGAGCCGCCGCAGTTCTGCGGCGAGTTTTTCGTAGAGTGCCCGGCCGGGAACGCTTTCGGAATCCCCCTCGTTGAGGAAGCCGCGCAGAATGACCGACGGATGGTTGAAGCTGTTCGACACGATCCACCTCTGCTGGCGGAGCTGGCCGGACTGAAAGCCCGGATCGGTCAGGTGCGCCTCGTTGTCTCCCCAGCCGATTCCCTCCTCCCAGACCAGGATGCCGAAGCGGTCGCAGAGATCGAGAAAACGCGGATCCTGCTGGTAGTGGCTGCCGCGTACGAAGTTGCAGTGCAGTTCGCGCAGGAACGCCACATCTTCGCGAAGCAGCTGCAGCGGCAGCGCCGGTCCGAACTGCGGATGGGTCTCGTGGCGGCAGACGCCCAGCAGTTTCAGCGGGGTGTCGTTGAGCAGCAGCTTCCCCTTCTCCGCCCGGATGGTACGCAGCCCGAACCGTTCGACGATCGCTTCACCGCCCGCCTCCAGCCGGATTGTGTGCAGCCGCGGCGACTCGGGCGACCACAGGGCGGGATTTGCGAGCCGGGCTTCGAACTCCAGCGCTCCATCGGTGACGGCGGCGGTCATGATCTGCGGCGCTTCCTCATCGAACGTGCAGGTGAATGTCAGCTCCTCCGGCACGGCGCCGGAGAGGAAGAGCTTCACGCCGACGCGCCCGTCGAGCGAGAGGGTCCGCACCTCCGCCCGGTCGAAGGAACAGGCGGCAAGTTCATGCAGCTCCACCGCCCGGTAGATGCCGCCGTGGCCGTAGTAATCGTACCACTGCGAGAAGAGCGGGGTGCGCAGGAAGTCGATCCGGTTGTCCACCGCGATCACCAGTTCGTGTTCGCCCGCGCCGGAGGTGATGTCGAAGCTGACTCCGGTGTAGGGCAGGTCGTCGACGCCGATGAGTTCACGGTCCAGGAAGAGGGTGGCCCGGAGGCCGAGACCGTCCAGCTTCAGCCGCAGTCGTTCGGCGGAGGTGGTGACCTTTGTCCGGTAGAAGCCGACGCCCCGGCGCCCCGCGTCCGGCGGAAGCGTGTCGAAAACCCCCGGCACCGCCATCAGGTCGTTGAAGGGAAGCGATTCCCAGTCGGGGTGCTCCGGATCGGCGCACTCCATGACGAAACAAAACTCCCAGATGCCGTCGAGCAGATGGATTCGGCGGCCGGGAAATCTCGGAAACAGCGGTTCCATTGAAAATCCTTTATTTTGAAATGTTAGTGGATGATCGACGAGAGGTCGAGCTGATAGATCGCCCGCCTGCCGTCGTGGATGGAATCGACGGTGACGATTTTCCCGTCCGGACTCCAGCGCGGATGGAGGTCGCACCGCGTGTCGATGCTGCTTCCCGGCGCGTTTTCATGCCGGAAAATTCCCAGCGTCTCCGTGTTGCCGGTGGTGGTCTCGATCAGCACCAGCTTCTGGCGCTGATTTTTATCCGGGTAACTGTCCGACAGCAGCCATTTTCCATCGGGCGAGAAGACCATGTGCGACATCGCGCCGTGTCCCTTCGAGATCCGCTTCGCCACGAACGGGCGGCGGCTCTCGTCGAACACCACCGCATCGTGGCCGGCGCCGCGCCAGTTGGCGTCGACCAGAATTTCGCGGGGCGTCCGCGCCCATATCTGATGGGAGATGGCGTTCTTCCAGTAGACCTCCGGCAGAATGCACTCGGCATCTTCACCGGTCAGCGAGCAGGTGTACATGAAGGTGTGCCACTTGCAGGAGTGGCCGATGGGGTCGGTCCACTGGCGGAAGAGCCACAGAATCCGGCTCGAATCGCAGTTGAAGATCGCGTGGTTGAGCCAGATGTAGAACTCCTCCATGCCGTATCCGTAAGGATGACGTTCGAGCATGGTCCGGTAGCTGACGATCAGCTTCGAGGTCCCGGTGTCGAGATCGACCAGCCGCAGGCCCTCTCCGTCGAGGTCCGCCGGATGCCGCTCCTCCACCGGGACGGGAGTATCAGCGTAACTGTAGCCGCGGCGC
>CAZPWP010000036.1:9302-12275 GCA_964590295.1 uncultured Victivallis sp. | reverse complement strand
GCGTCCGTTCCCGGCGCTTTTCCATGCCCGGTCCGGAGCGACGCCCCGTTCGATCAGGCCGCGTTTTTGAATTTCTTCACGCTTTCCGGCGCCACTCGCAGACGCGGGCGCTTTTCGCCGGTCATGCTGTACCCCGGAAACTTGCGTTTCCACGGACGGTCCACCGCGCTTTTCGCCGCAATGCTTTGCTATGGAGACTTCCTTCTGATTCCACCTCGCGGATGACACCAAAGTCCTGTTGCTGCAGCCTTCCCCCTGTCGGGCGGCTTCGGGACTTTCCCCCGGTCGTCGTACGCCATGCCGGGCGCACGAAAAAAATCCGTCATTTCGCAACCGGATGACGGATTCATTTACCGGGATTTCACTTCGCCAGCGGGCGGATCACCTTCGGCGGTTTGGCCGGATCGAATTTGCCGACATCGGCGGATTTGTCGAATTCGATGCTGGTCCGCCAGCCGGGGCCGAAGAGACCGATGCGGTCGGTGTAGTAGAAGCCGTCGCTCTTGCGGAAGCTGTTCACTTCCAGCGTCCGGAAGGGGGTGCCGCCCGCGGCGCCCTCGAAGAACTCCGCCTTCAGCGGGAAGTAGTGGTCGCGGGCGATGTACACCTTGACCTGTTCCTTCTTATCCGGGGATTCGAGCAGCACCACCCGGCAGGGGACGGTGCGGACGCTCTCGCTTTCCAGCTCGCGCACCACCGGGTAGTAGAGAAAACTCATGGTGAGATCGGAGGGACGGATTCCCATGCGGCCGAGACGGTTCTCATTCGCGGCCTCGCCGGAATTGTTCTTCATCGGCACCACCATGGTTTCGGAGGATCCGCCGCGCCGGGTCTGGCCGAGCATGTAGCCTTCGCGGCCGTCGAGGATGATCTGGCCGGTCATCCGTTCCGGCTGGAGGATGATGCCGAAGTAGATCGGCACACTCTCCGGCTTGTCGCCGCGGCGCAGGTGGCGGACCTCCCCTTCAAGCGAGGCGTAGCTCGAGACCGGATAGTGGTTGCGCGCATAATTCATGAATTCGGCAAGCGCCATCGGCTTTTCTTCGGCGGCGAAGGCCGCCGGGAACAGCAGCGGCAGGACGATGAACAACAGCAGGCGTCTCATGCTTTCTTCTCCCATGCGGCGGGAGCGGCGAAGGCGAACTTCTCCGCCTCCTCGAAACTCCCGACAAAGTGGATATCCAGTTTCGACCGGACCTCGTCCGGCAGCTCGTCGGCGTCTTTGCGGTTCTCCACCGGCAGCATCACCGTGGTGACGCCCGCGCGGAGCGCCGCGATCACCTTTTCGCGGATGCCGCCGACGGCGGTCACCCGGCCGGTGAGGGTGATTTCGCCGGTCATCGCCAGGCGCGGCCGTGCCGGGCGGCCGGTGAGCAGCGAAACCAGTGCCATCGAGAGCGTGATGCCGGCCGAAGGTCCGTCCTTCGGGGTGGCCCCGTCCGGAACGTGAATGTGGAAGTCGTGCCCGGTGAACCACTCCGGCTCGATTTCCCATGCGGCGGCACGGGCGCGGACCAGACTGAACGCGGTCTCCGCCGACTCCTGCATCACCTTGCCGAGCGAACCGGTCAGCTTGAGGTTGCCCTTGCCGCCCGGAATCGCGATGATTTCCACCGGCAAAATGACGCCGCCGCAGCTGGTCCACGCCATACCGGTGGCGCATCCGGGCGCAGTGGCGCACTCGACTTCGTCGCGCAGGAACTTGCGGCCGCCGAGCAGTTCGTGCACCAGCTTCGGATTGACCACTGTGGTGGAGTCGGCGGCGAGTTCGCCGTCGACGATCCGCCGGGCGAGTTTGCGGCACACCTGGCCGATCACCCGCTCCAGTTCGCGCACGCCCGCTTCACGGGTGTAGAAGTCGATCAGTTCGTCGATGCCGGAGAGGTGGAAGCGTACCTGTTTCCGGGTGAGGCCGTTTTCGCGGATCTGGCGCGGCACCAGGTAGCGGCGGGCGATCTCCCTTTTTTCGAACGAGGTGTAGCCCGGCAGGCGGATGATCTCCATGCGGTCGCGGAGCGGCCCCGGAATCGTATCGAGCAGATTGGCCGTCGCGATGAAGAATACTTTGCTCAGATCGTAATCGATTTCGAGATAGTGGTCGCTGAAGGCGTTGTTCTGCGCCGGATCGAGCACCTCCAGCAGCGCGGAGGCCGGATCGCCGCGGACGTCGCTGGCGAGTTTGTCGATCTCGTCGAGCATGAAGACCGGATTCGCGCTGCCCGCCTTCTTGAGGTTCTGGATGATCCGGCCCGGCATCGCGCCGACGTAGGTGCGGCGGTGGCCGCGGATCTCCGCCTCATCGCGGATGCCGCCGAGCGAGACGCGGACGAAGTTGCGGTTCATTGCCCGTGCGATCGACTGGCCGAGCGAGGTCTTGCCGACACCGGGCGGTCCGACCAGGCAGAGGATCGGCGATTTGCGCTCCCGGTCGCCATGCAGCTGAAGCACAGCGAGGAATTCGAGGATGCGCTCCTTGACGTCCTTGAGGCCGTAGTGGTCGGCGTCAAGCACCCGTGCCGCCTCGCTGCAGTCGAGCCGGTTATCGGTGCAGTTGAGCCACGGCACGTCGAGCAGCCAGTTGATGTAGGTGTAGCTGATGTGGTACTCCGGCGCGGCCTGCGGAATGAGTTCCAGCCGGGAGAGCTCCTTCTTGACCACCTCGGTGACCCGTTCCGGAAGGGTGAGTTCGCCGAGGCGGTGTTCGATCTCGATGATGTCCGGGTTGCGGCTGTCCTCGCCGAGCTCCTGCTGGATCGAGCGCAGCTGCTCGCGCAGAAAGAACTCCCGCTGCGACCGGCTCATCGCCTGATGGACCTCGTTCTGGATCTTCATGCCGAGCTTGAGCACTTCCAGCTCGCGGTTCATGAAGACCGCCAGCGCCTCGAGCCGGGCGCGGACTTCGGTGTGGAAGAGCAGCAGCAGCTTTTCGGCATAGCTGAAGTTCAGCGCGTCGGCCAGCAGATCGGCGAAACG
>CAZPWP010000036.1:0-9292 GCA_964590295.1 uncultured Victivallis sp. | reverse complement strand
CCCGCCACCTGCAGCGCCTCGGGCAGCCCCGGCAGCAGTCCGGCCAGCTCCTGAAAAAGCACGGTGAGGCTCTTCTGGCGGGCCTGGTTCTCCACCGCGTCGCCGCCGGGGAGTTCCGGCAGCGTCCGGCAGCGGGCGACCGGCGGCTCTCCCTCGTTGCGGTTGAGCATCACACAGGCGACCCGGCGGATGCCGCGCACCACGATCCGGATGCTCCCGTCCGGGAAGTTCAGCTCCTTGACCACCCGCACCAGCACGCCGACGGCGGAGCGCCGCTTCTCCTCGTAACTGAAGAGGCGGAAGGTCACCGGAAACGGGAGCTGTTTGAGCTCTTCGTCTGCGGGCAGTTCAGGGAAGAGCGCCAGCAGCCGGTCGCTCTCCATCGCCCGGCGGAGCGCCGCGATATTCTCCCCTTCGATCAGCAGCGGCGTGAGGCTGAAGGGGTAGATCACCGGCTCCCGCGTCGCCAGAAGCGGCGCAGAAACAAGTTCGGCATCCGGTTTGGGGCCGCCGATTCCATCGACCGATATCACTTTGGGATCAAACATGATTCAGAATTCCGATCTCTTTGATTGTTTTCGAACAGAAGGTTATTGCCGCACTCAGGCGAGGTCGAGCACGCTGCGCCGGTCGGCGAGGCCGGCCAACACTTCGCCCGCCAGATAGAGCGACCCGGCCACCAGCACTTTGCGGGAGGAGCCTGCGAGCGCGTCGTTGACGGCGAGCAGCGCGTTCGCCCGTTCCGAGGCGGGGACGCCCAGCGTCTGCGCCATCGCGCAGAGCTCCTCCGAGGTGCGGCAGGGGCGGTCCGCTTCGTGCAGCGGCACGAAGAGGAACTCCGCCGCCAGCGGCGCGATCAGCTTGAGGCTGGATTCCACATCCTTGTCGCGGAATCCGGCGAAAATCACGGTGAACTTCTCGCCGGGCGCGACCTACTCCATCGCTTCGCGGAGCGCGGCGAGTCCATCCGGATTGTGGCCGCCGTCGATGAAAAGCCGTTCATTGAGCTGCTGGCAGCGCGCGGGCCAGCGGACATTCGCCAGTCCGTCGAGCGCCCTGCCGAGGTCGAGTCCGTGCCGGGCGGCGAGAAATTCCAGCACCCGGTATACCAGGCGGAAGTTTTGCCGCTGCATTTTCCCGAGCAGCGGCAGGCAGATGGTCCGCCCGGCGTATTCGAACTCCTGCCGGAGCGTGCCGTTTCCGTTCGTGAAGCGGCACGGGCCGGCGATTTCCGGGCCGGGGCCGGTCGGCGCCGCTCCCAGCAACCGGGCGCGGTCGAGCAATACCTGCCGCGCCTCGTCGGGCATCTCTCCGTAGAAGAGGGGAACCGCCGGTTTGATGATGCCCGCCTTCTCATGGGCGATCTTTTCAATGGAGTCGCCGAGCCAGGCCTGATGGTCGAGGGCGATGTTGGTGATGATCGAGCCGACAGGAGTGACCACGTTAGTCGAATCGAGCCGCCCGCCCATGCCGGTCTCCCAGATGACGAAATCGACTCCGGCGCGGGCGAAGATCACCGCGGCCAGAACGGTGGTGAATTCGAAGTAGGTGAAACGGAAGTCCCGCCCGGTCGTGCGCCGCGCCGCTTCCGCCAGTTCGGCGGCGAACGCGTCGAAGTCGTCGGAGGAGACCGCCCGGCCGTTGACCCGGAACCGTTCGCGGATATCGATGAGATGGGGGGAACTGTAGAAGCCGGTGGTGAATCCGGCCGAGCGGAGCGCGCACTCAAGCATCGCGCCGGTGGAGCCTTTGCCGTTGGTTCCCGCCAGGTGGAGGAACCGGAGGTCGCTGCAGGGATCGCCCGCGCGGCGCATCAGCTCCCGCGTCGCCTCGAGTCCGGGTTTGATACCGAACATGCCGAGGGAATTGAGATACTCTTTTGCCGGTATGGTGCTCAAGGGGAACCTCCTCTCCGGTCACTGGCGCGCGCAGGGCGACCAGACCGGCATCGAAAGGTTGTAGGGAGTCGAGAGCAGCAGTCTCGTTCTGCCGGTCCAGGTATCGACCATGTAGAGCGCGGACTTCGCGCCGTCGGAACGCTTACAGACCACCTGCCGGTTGTCGGCCGCCCAGGCCGGGGACTCCCAAGTGCCGGGCATTTCGGTGATCCGTTCATTTTTGCCGCTCTTCAAATCGTAGACCGCGAGCGTGTAACTGCCGTTGACGCGGGTGGCGTAGACGATCTTGTCGTCGTTTGACCAGTCCGGAGTGACCGCGTCGGTGCCGATGGTGGGGAGCCGCCGCCGCCCGGAACCATTGAGCGGGACGATGAAGATGCGGGGCGAACCGGTCTCATCGCTGACGAAGGCGAGCTGTTTCCCGTCGGGGCTCCAGCAGGGGGAGGCTTCGACCGCGATGTTGGAGGTGAGTCGCCGGAGCCGTCCGCCGCCGATCGGCAGGATATAGAGGTCCACCTTGTGGTCTGGGCTGAGGATCACCGCCATCCGCCGCCCGTCGGGACTGATGGCGGCGCCCGCGTTGATGCCGCGGAAGTTGGAGAGCACCCGGCTGCGGCGCGCGCCGAGCATCGTCTGGATCACGTCGATGCCGGTGCGGTTGTACTTGGAGTAGCCGATCGACTTGCCGTCCGGGAACCAGCAGGGTTCGGCGCAGAGCGAGTTGTAATGGGTGACCTGTCTGACATCATTGCCGTCGATGTCGCAGACGTAGATGTTGCGGATTCCGGGGGCGGTCTGGGCGCAGAAGGCGATGCGCGAAGTGCAGAAGCCGCGCACTTTGAGTTCCCGGAAGGTTTTTTCGATGATGGCGTCGACCGCGTGCTTGGCGACGGCGCGGTCGCCGCCGACGGTGGTGATGTTCCAGGCGCCGACGGGGGCGCCGCCCTGTTCCAGTTTGAGGGAGAGCAAATTGCCGCTCCGGGAACCGGTGAGGGTGAAATCGGCCTTGTCGCCGCGCACCAGGTCGAACCAGCCGCAGGCGCCGAGGAAGCTGGAGAGCTCTTTGCTCAGTGCGGGATCATTCGCCACCCCCTGGAAGCTCAGCGTCGGATTGAAGGTGGTGCGCTTGACGACGATGATCGGTTCGGAAGCCGCCGAAGCGGTGAAAACCGCACAGAAGAGCGCCAGCACTGCCGGGAAAATCGGTTTGAACATCATGATGGTTCCTTTCAGAATCAGACCGTTGAAAATCAGGATGGTAACATACCGCACCATCAGTAGTTTTTCAATGCGTCTTTCAAACCTTCCGCGAACTTTTTCGCCTCTTCGCCGGTGGAATCGAAGCCGAAACCGATCCGCAGTCCGGAATAGGCGTCGTTCCAGGAGAGGCCGATGGCGCGGAGCGCGGGGGAGGGTTCGGGACTCTCGGCGGCGCAGGCGCTGCCCGCCGCCGCCATGATCCCCGCCGCGGAGAGCATCCGCACGATCACGCCGCTCTGGATCCCCGGCAGCAGCAGGTGGAGCAGATAGGGCGAGGCGGATTCCGGCGGGACTGTGCAGCGGCTCCGGCCGCCGCCGGGGAGTTTCATGCCGTCGAGCTCCCGGCGGAGCATGCCGTTCAGCGTGGTGATCCGGCGGAAAGAGTCCTCCCGCTCCGCGGCGCGGAGCCTGGCGGTATGCGCCAGCGCCAGCAGCGCCGGAACCTCCGGACGGCATTCGAGGTAGAGTTCGTGCCGCCGTCGGCGGGCGGATTCCACCAGCGATTTCCTGCCGCGGAAGCCGGGGCGGAGCAGCAGCGCCGCCCCGCCGCCCGGGGCGCCGAATTTGCGGCCGGAGACCACGACGATGTCCGCTTCGCGAGGGAACGGCAGTTTCGCCGCGCCCTGAATGGCGTCGATGAAGACGATCCCCTCCGGGGTGCGGCGGCGGAACTCCGCCGCCAGCGCGCCGACCGGCTGAATCGTACCGAGTTCGCTCTGCACCTGATGGAGGGCGAGCAGGTCGCCTTCCGGGAGCCTTCCGGGAGCGATCCGGCCGGCGCGGTCCGGTTTTGCCGTCCGGAGCTCCGCCGCTGTCCGGCGAAGCGCGGCGGCAAGCGCCGGGTGTTCGAGCGTCGAGGTGACCACGCGCTTCCCCGCCGCCGCGGGGGAATCGGCGAAGAGCTGGAAGAGTTCGGTGCCGCAGCCGCCCCAGAGCACCTCCCATCCCGGTTCCCCGGTCAGGGCGAGCGAGAGCTCCTCCGCCGCCAGTTCCAGTTTTTTTCGCGCCTCGCGGCCGGACGAATGCGCCGCCTCCTGATTGGCGAAGTTTTCGCGGATGCACGTCACGTAGAAGTCGACGGCTTCCGGGGCGGGGCGTGCCGCCGCCGCCTGATCGAGATAGGCGATCATGGCCGGTTCTCCCAGTATTTCCGCCAGCGCCGGAAAAGCTCCTGCGCCTCGGCGTGCCGCCCCTCCTTCGCCAGCGAACGGATGAGGAACTGCTCCCCTTCCGGCATCGGGGCGCCGTGTCTTCGGGCGCGTTCCAGATAGCGTTCCGCCGCGGCGATGCGGCCGGAGTCGACCAGCAGCCGGACGGTCGCATCGCGTTCGCTCGCCATGAGGCGCGGCTCCGGCGGCGTGGCGATGGTCCAGACGATCCCCGCCGCCAGCAGTGCGATTCCCGCCGTCAGTGCACCGTACTGCCGGCGGGCGCGCAACCGGATCAGCGTGCGCACGCCCGCTGCGGCGAGCATCGCCAGCAGCGGTTCGGCGGGGATCCGGAAGCGGTAGTAGATGTCGCAGAAGACGATGGAGCCGAAGTATCCGGCAACCAGCAGCGCCGCGAGGAGGACCGAGGCGTTGCGCCGGAATCCCGCTGTTCCGATCAATGCCGCCCCCATCAGCACGGGCATCGGGAGCGCCAGAATTTTCAGCAGCGAAATGAACTCCCGGTGGGCGTAGATCGAGAGGCTGTTCGGAATTTCAAACGGGGAGGCCATGTCGCAGATCTTGCCCGGAATTCCCGTGAGGATCTGCCGGGCGGCCAGCAGCGGATCGGCCGCCGCCGCCTCGCCCTGGAAGAAGCGGAACACATTCGCTCCGTTGCCGGGGAGGATGGCCGGAGTGCCGCAGGTGATGAGGTGATAGAGCAGGACGGGGGCGAGGATGGCGAGGCAGCCCGCGACCGCCGCGGCCATCCGGGCGGCGGTCAGCCGTTTCCGCACCGCGGGGGCGGCGAGGAAAAGTGCGGGCGCCATCGCCACCGCGATGAAGTTCTCCCGCCCGAGCATACACGCTCCGGCGCACACCCCGGCGAGGAACCAGCTCCGGATCAATCCGCAGCGCCAGGCGCCGAGCAGCTGGTGATAGAAGAGGAGGAAGAGCAGCGCGAGCGGCGCCGCCCGCAGCAAGTCGAGCGCGATCAGAAGCGCGCTGCCGCAGCCGAGCTAGAGGAGGGCTCCCAGCTCTGCCGCACCCCGGCCGATTCCGGCCCGGCGTCCGGTGCGGTAGATCAGGACCGGGATGAGGGCGGTGAGCGCGCCCTGAAGCAGCCGCATCGCGCCGGGATTTCCGCCGGTGAGCGCGGCGAGCGCCCCCAGGAAGAGCGTGTAGAGGGGGGAGTAGAGGTAGCTGCCCGGCTCGGGAAGGACTCCGGAGGGGAGCGCCAGAGCCGCCTGGAGGATCGTGTGCTGATCCATTCCCGGCATCGGCTGCGCGAGCAGGCCCGCCGCCCGCGCGGAGCAGAAGAGGTAAAGCTCCAGCAGCAGCGCGGCGAGGTAGAGAAGCGGTGCGAAGTGGCGGTGCAGCAGTTTTGCGGTTTTTCCGGAGTGGTATTCCATCGGTTGAGCCGGGTTGTAAAATTCCTGTTCCCCGAATAATCTAGCAACTTCCGTCGAATTATCAACCGGGAAACGGTTGACTTTTCAGAAAAAGATGGTTTATTTATAGAGATGTACTTTTTTCCGAAACGTTGTGAATATCATGGAATCCGTTATTTATCTGGATAATAATGCGACCACTCGGGTCGATCCCGAGGTGTTCGAAGCGATGAAACCATTCTTCTGTGAACGCTACGGCAATCCGTCGAGCATTCACCACTTCGGCGGCAGCGTCGCCGCGGACGTCGAAAATGCCCGGCGGCAGGTTGCGGAGCTGATCGGCGCGAAGTTCCGCGACCGGGACGGCATCGCCACCGAGATCATCTTCACCAGCTGCGGCACCGAGAGCGACAACTCCGCCCTCTTCGCCGCGCTGGGCGCCTGTCCGGAGCGGCGCAAGATCGTCACTACCGTGGTGGAACACCCTGGTATCCTGGCCTGCTGCCGGGAGCTGGAGCGGCGGGGCGTCACCGTGGAGTATCTGCCGGTCGACGGCCGGGGGCAGCTCGATCTCGATCAGGTCCGCAAAGCGGTTGATTCGAATACCGCGCTGCTCTCCACGATGTGGGCCAACAACGAGACCGGGACCCTCTTTCCGGTGGCGGAACTCGCCCGGATCGCCCATGAACAGGGGGCGCTGTTTCACACCGACGCGGTGCAGGCGGCGGGCAAGGTGCCGATCGACGTCGATGCCGACGGGATTGATTTTCTGAGTATTTCCGGGCACAAACTCCATGCCCCGAAGGGGGTGGGGGTGCTTTACGCGCGGCGCGGCGTCCGGTTCCGGCCGCTGATCTTCGGCGGCCACCAGGAGCGGTCCCGCCGCGGCGGCACCGAGAACGTCACCTCGATCATCGGCCTCGGCAGGGCGTGTGAAATCGCCCGGGCGAATCTCGTTGCGGAGAGCATTCAGCTCGCCGCGTTGCGCAACCGGCTGGAGAAGGGGGTGATCGAGCGGATTCCGGAGGTCCGGATCAACGGCGATCTCGAGCACCGGCTGCCCAACACCTCATCGATCAGCTTCGAATACATCGAAGGGGAATCGATTCTGATGCTGCTCGACCGGCTGAACATCTGCGCGTCGAGCGGATCGGCGTGCACGACCGGCAGTCTGGAGCCTTCGCACGTGCTGCGTGCGATGGGAGTTCCCTACACCGCCGCGCACGGGACGATCCGCTTCAGTCTTTCCAAATATAATACGCGCGAGGAGATCGATTTCGTGATCGAATCGCTCCCGCCGATCATCGAACAGCTCCGGGCGATTTCGCCGTACTGGCAGGAGCGCCGCTGATCCGAGGAATCGGCAACAGAGAGGCAGACAGGCATCATGAAAAAAAACTGCTGGAACGACGGCCACGAGATTCGCTTTCCGGTCGACTGGGAATTCCGCATCATCGTGGACGCCGATCTCGCCGCGGCGGCGAAACCACTTCTCGCCGCCTGTTTCGAAAAACATGAGATCGCCACGACACTGCATGAAGGGCTGGATTCCAGGAACGGCCGATACCGGTCGTTCAAGGCTCCGCTGGTGCTCACCAGTCGTGAGATGATGAATCAGCTGGCGGCGGATCTCGCCGCGGTGCCGGGGGTAAAATTCGTTCTCAGAAAGAAAAAGGGCGGAAAATCGGTTTTTTTTTTTTAAAATCGACTTATTTGGCCGATACAAGCTGCACCTGATTTGACAATGTATTTTTCCGGTGCTATTATTTGATGTCGGCAATTGTGTGGAACATTTTTATTTTTCATTGATATAACGCAAATCAACAAAAATCAGCGTGGAGTGACCGATGAAAGTTGTCAACGTAATCCTGAGCATTCTGATCCTTCTGCTTGCCGCCGCAAGCGCCGTGTTCTCCTATTTCCTCTTTGAGAAACGCGGACAGCTAACGGGGGGGTGGGACAAAATGGCGGCCGCCATCAATTCCACGGCCACGGAGCTGGATCGGAACAGCGGAACCAGGCTCGCCGGTGAACTCACCGCTGAAGCGATCGGTCATCGGAACTTCGACGCACTCGACACCAGGCTGCCGAAACTTGCGGCTCAGGCGAAACAGCTGATCATTCAGCGCGATGCCCTCGCCGACGCGCTCCGCCGAATCGGCTCCTCCGTCGACATGAAGGACCTCGGTTCCGCGGACACCTTCCGCAACCTCAACACCTATTCCACCCGCAAGGACGATGTCATCAACGCGGTCGGCGACACGATCAAGCGGCACAACAGCGTCATCGAGAATTTTGCGCGCACCGCCAACACCGCATTGAAGATCCGGCTTGATACCCGCAAGCTGCGCGATGGAGACCGCGGGGAATTCAGCAAGTTCGAGAATGCGCTGCGCGGTGTGGGTGACCGGCGCAACACCTATGAGAGCGGTCTCCGGCAGGCGGGCGGCCACGCGGGCAAGAACGTGAACTTCCCCGCTTCCGGCGACTACAAGGCGCCGACGCAGACCGTCATCGGTGCGGTCGGCGACCTCAAGAACCGCTACAATACCACCACGCAGAAACTGGATGAGGCGAACCGTACCATCCGTGCCCGCGACAACACCATCAAACAGCGTGACGGCGTCATCAGCAACCTGCGCAAGACGCTCGCCCGCAAGGATGAGCAGCTCAACGACCTCAAGCGCGCCCTCGGGCTGGATATTTCGCAGGATCTGCCGGTTCCGTGGAAGAAGGGGTCGGATGAGGCGCGCCGCGCGATTCTCGGCAAGGTCATCATGGTCGATCCGCATTATGGCTATCTCAGCACTGACCTCGGAAAGGATACGGTGGTGATCCAGCAGATCGGCAACAAGGCTTCTGAGGTGAATCCCGACATCGTTCCCGGGATGGAGTTGATCGTCGCCCGCGGCAATCTTGCCGACGGTAACTGCAGGTTCATCGCCCGGATCAAACTTGAGAAGGTTGATGCGGGCTGCTCGATCGCCAACATACCCGAGGGCGTGACTGACATCCAAGTCGGCGACATCGTCTACTTCGAACCTGCTTCGACGGAAAATGCGAAGAAATAACGGCTGACAGGAGACGGAAAAATGTTCAATTCCAAATTCTTCACCGTCATGATCGTTCTGACCTTCCTCGCCGTCGGCGCGACGGTTGCGTTCCAGTCGATCGAAATGAACGAATACGGGCTGTTCGGAACCCTCCTCGGGGGAAAATGAGAGCCGGCTGGTTCAAGTTCGCCGCAGCAGTACTGTCTGCAGCGGCGTTTTGCTGTCTTGCCGGCGGCTGCACGCCGCAGGAGCGGATGGGATACAGCTCGATTCCGCAGAATACCCCCGCTTCGTGGGAGTATTCGCCCTACGGACAGATCCACAACTGATTCCGGTGTGTCCGCCGCATCCGTACGGAAAAAAAACGGAGAGGGAAATTCTCAGCTGGGAACTCCTCTCCGTTTTTGGGTTCTCCGGATCAGTGTTTCCGGTATCCGCATTTCGGGCAGACGCCGTCGACCGGCAGGGAGTTCCGCCGGTCGACGACCCCCGGTCAATCGTTGTACTCTATGCGCAGGAAACGCAGCTTGATCGGCGCTTTG
>CAZPWP010000035.1:0-12393 GCA_964590295.1 uncultured Victivallis sp. | reverse complement strand
CCTCCGGCCCGCGCTTGCCGCAGAGGCCGGCATAACCGCCGACCTTACCTGGCACCGGCACCCTGTCGGACGCAGAGCCAACATACACCGATTTCGGCTGCTTTACAGGCGGCGTCAGCGCTTCACCTGCCGCCGCATCTCCAGATCGGACTGCTGACGGCGGAGGGTTTCCCGCTTGTCGCCGCGGCTCTTGCCCTGACAGTAGGCGATTTCCACTTTGACCAGCCCCTGCTTCAGATAGAACTTGAGCGGAATGATCGTGCCGCCTTTCGTACCGAGCCACTGGGCGAGTTTGAGAATCTCATTGCGGTGCATCAGCAGCCGGCGCTGCTGCCGGACCTCGTGATTGAAGCGGTTGCCGAAGCCGTACTGCGAGATGTGGACATTCACCAGCCACATCTGGTTGCCGGAGATCTTGACGTACCCTTCATTGAGCTGGATCGCCCGTTCGCGGCAACTTTTCACCTCGGTTCCGACGAGCTGAATGCCCGCTTCGAACCGTTCGATGATATTGTAGTCGTGGAAGGCTTTCTTATTGCTGGCCAGCACCGGATCTTTCGGAGTCTGCCTCGGCATCATTCACCTCGCATGCGTCGTCACGCCTGATCGTCGCGGAGGAACCGTTTGGCCCGTTCGCGGTAGGAGGCGATGCGGGGATGGTTCTTTTCGGTCAGAGTGGCGGCGAACTTCCGGAGAAGCTCCTGCTGTTCGCCGGTGAGCCCGGTTGGACTCTCCACCAGAACACGGATGTGCAGGTCGCCACGGGCGCCGCCGCACAGCGATGGCACTCCCTTGCCTTTGAGGCGCAGAATCGTACCGCTCTGGGTTCCGGCCGGAATCCGCATCTTCGCCTTGCCGGAGATGGTCGGCACCTCCACAACGCCGCCGAGGACGCAGGTCTCATACGGGACCGGCACCTCACAGAGCAGATCCTCCTCGTTCCGGGTGAAGATCTCGTTGGCGCGGACATGGATGACCACATAGAGGTCACCGGGACGCCCGCCGCGCAGCCCGGCGCCGCCCTTGCCGGGGACCCGGAGGCGCGAACCGGTATCCACACCGGGCTGGATGTGGAGCTGGAAGCTCTTTTCCAGCTCGATGCGCCCGGCGCCGCCGCATTTGCGGCACGGTTTCTCGATGATCTGGCCGGCGCCGCGGCAGCGCGAACAGGGCTGGCTCATGCTGAAGAAGCCCTGCGAAATGGTCTGCTGACCGCTGCCGCCGCACTTCGGACAGGTTTTCTTGCCGGAACCGGGTTCACAGCCGGAACCGCTGCAATCCGGACAGTCCACCAGCCGCGGCATGGTGATCTTCTTGTCGGCGCCGTACATGGCGTCCTCGAAATCGATCTCCAGGTCGTAGCGGAGGTCATCGCCGTCGACCGGTCCGTTGTAGGAGCGTCGTCTGCCGCCGCCGAACAGGTCCTCGAAGGAGACTCCGCCGCCGAAGAACTGGCTGAAGATATCCTGCGCGTGGCGGAAATCCGCACCGCCTCCGGCGCCGGCGGTACCGTGGCTGGTGTAGGCTTCGTGACCGAGCTGATCGTACTGACGGCGTTTCTCCGGATCGCTCAGCACCTCGTAGGCGAGCGACACCTCTTTGAACTTCTCTTCGGCGGCCTTATCCCCCGGATTCTTATCCGGGTGGTATTTGATCGCGAGTTTGCGGTAGGCCTTCTTCAATTCTTCCGCCGTGGCGGTCTTGGAAACGCCCAGCGTCTGATAATAATCCTGTGCCATAGTGACAACTTACTCCTTCTGCTCTTCCGTCTGCGGCGCCTCTTTCGGGGCGGGACCGGAGGAGACCACCACCCGGGCCGGGCGGAGCAGCCGCTCACCGAGCTTGAAGCCGCCCGACCACTCCCGGATGATCCTGCCTTCCGGAACCTCGTCGGAGGGTTCGTGCGCGGCGGCTTCGTGCATCCGCGGGTCGAAATCGGCGCCGACGGTCGCGATCTTCTTCACGCCGAGTTCGTCGAACGTCTTGTGGAACTCCCCGATAATCATGTTGAGTCCCTGGCGGATTGATTCGATGTTTTCCGACTTTTCGGCGGCGGTTTTCGCCATGCCGAGGAAGTCGAAAACGGTCAGAAACGGTTCGAGCGTCCCTGCCGCACCGCAGAGCCGCGCTTCGGAAAGATCCTTCACGACCCGTTTGCGGTAGTTCTGGTAATCCGCTTCCAGATAGATCAGCTTCTCCCGGAGGGACTGGATTTCGCCGGTGAGTTTCTCCAGTTCCTTCTGGCGGGCCTCTTCTTCAGAAATTTCCTGCGCCGGAGCCGCCTCCGGCACGCTCTCTTCCGCGGGAATCTGCGGTTCTTCTTCCGGCGCCGCGGGGGTCGCCTGCTGCTTGTGTTTCATATGATGAATTTCTCCTTTGAATTGATCTTGTCAAGCCGGATGGATAGAATCCGGTTAATCTAATCAATATATATGAAATTCGTCAAAATTCAAGGGAGAATCCATCGATTTTTACCCGGCACGGATCACCAGCCGCTGTAGCGGAGCGAGTTTTCTCTGAGGTACTCCCGGTGCGTCTCGAAGTCGGGACACATGCGCCGTACCTCCGCCCAGAAACGGTCGGAGTGGTTGAGCTCGATCCGGTGTGCCAGTTCATGGATGATCACATAGTCGATCACCTCGTCGGGGCACTGGAGCAACCGCCAGGAGAAGTTCAGATTCCCGTCGCTGCTGCACGATCCCCAGCGGCTCGTCGCTCCGTTGATATGAAGTCTGCGGTAGGAGATGCCGAACTCTTCCGCCAGTTCGGCGGTCCGCCGGCCCAGGTGGTCCAGCGCCAGCTTGCGGTAGAGCTTCTCCAGCGACTGCCGAATCGCGTCCGGTTCACCGGCGGGAACCAGAAACGCCTCGTCGAAGCTGAGAATCCGGCGGCTGAACCGAAGCGGATACCAGCGTCCGCGCAACAGAAAAAATTCCCCTTCTTCAAAGCGGAAGCGGGGAAGTTTGCGACGCGCCGCTTCGGCCCGTTTTACGACCGAGGCGATCAGCGCCGGATTCCGGGCGAGAATCGCCTCGATCCGACTGCGGGAAAACCCTTCCGGCGCACGGACCTCCAGCATTCCATCCTCGGGGCGGACAGTCAGCGAAACCCGGGTGTGCCGCGGCGAGTGGACGACGACAAACGGGGGAATCACCGCCCGGATTCCAGATAGCGCTCGGCGTCGATTCCGGCACGGCAGCCCATGCCGGCGGCGGTGATCGCCTGCCGGTAGTGCGGGTCGGCGCAGTCGCCCGCCGCGAACACTCCGGCCAGATTGGTCCGGGAGCTGTTGCCTTCCAGAACGACGTAGCCCTTGTCGTCGAGCCGGATGAACTCCTTGAAGAGCGCCGTGTTCGGTACGTGCCCGAGGGCGGCGAAATAACCTTTGCAGGCGATCTCGGTGACGGTGTTGTCCTTGAGATTTCGCACCCGGACCCCCTCCACCGACTTCTTGCCGAGAATCTCCTCGACTGTGCTCGACCAGACGAAGGTGATTTTCGGATTGGCTTTCGCCCGTTCCGCCATGATCGGCGAGGCACGCAGTTCGTCGCGGCGGTGGATGACGTAGACGCAACTGGCGAAGCGGGTCAGAAAATTCGCCTCCTCCATCGCGGAGTCGCCGCCTCCGACCACCACCACCGGCATATCTTTGAAGAACGCGCCGTCACAGGTCGCGCAGGCGGAGACGCCGTGGTTGCGCAGCCGCTCCTCCGACGGCAGTCCGAGCCAGCGGGGACTCGCACCGGTCGCGAGGATCAGCGCCCGGGTTTCCACTTCGTCACCGGTCGAAAGGATCAGCTTCTGCATCTTTCCGTCGGTGAGTTCGAACCGCTCGACGGCGTCGTATTCGATCCGGGTGCCGAACTTTTCCGCCTGCTGCTGCATGGCGGTGACCAGGTCGAACCCCTGCACCCCCTCCGGGAAGCCAGGGAAATTTTCCACTTCAGTCGTCTGGGTAAGCAGTCCGCCCGGCTGAAGGCCGGCGAAGAGCAGCGGTTCCAGATTGGCGCGCGCCGCGTAGATGGCGGCGGTATATCCGGCCGGACCGCTTCCGACGATGACCAGTCTCTCTTGTTTCATGGTGAAAGCCTCCTCTTTATTTATTGCGGGCAAGGAACAGGGCAAGAATCAGCAGATTCCACAGGATGTAGCTGAAGTCGCGCCGCCCCGACTGGTGGGCCAGCCAGAGGGTGGTCAGCGGTTTTGCATTGATGTAGCCGTCGGCGAGCAGAGGTCCGTCGAAGAGCGCCTCTCTGGCGGACTCCCGCCACGCATCGCGCAGCCAGGCCGCCAGCGGCACGCCGAACCCCTTCTTGGAGCGGTTGCGGACCGTTTCCGGCAGCTGGTCGGCAAACGCCGCCTTGAGAATGTGTTTGCGCGAGCAGCCCGGCATCTTGTAGTGCTCTGGCAATCGCGCGGCGAACTCCACGAGCTCCCGGTCGAGGAACGGAGAGCGTACCTCCAGGCCGACCGCCATCGAGGCGATATCCACTTTGGTGAGAATATCGCCGGGCAGATAGGATTGCAGATCGAATTCCGCACACCGTTCCACCTGATCCGGCGCGGTCATCTCCCAGCGGATCGCTTCGAAGATGTCGCAGGAGTCATGCTGAAGTGCTCCGCGTAACCGTTCCCCGAAGAGAGTGCGCTTGACGGTGGCCGGGCAGCGGTTGAGCAGGTTGAAGTAGCGGCTGTCCGTCGAACTGCCGAGCGCGGCGAACATGCGCCGGAAACGACCGGTTCTGCTCCGCTCTCCGTTATCCGGCAGCAGCGTGGTGAGAAAACGGAAGAACGGACGGCGGAGCGCCACCGGAAATATGTCGATTCCGGCGGCATATCGCATGGCGAGGTAACGCTCGTAGCCGGAAAAAACCTCATCGGCGCCGTCGCCGCCGAGCGCTACTGTAATCCGTTCCCGCGCGAAACGGCTGAGCAGATGGGTCGGCAGCATTGACGCATCGGCGTAGGGTTCGCCGTAGTGAGCGAGCAACTTCTCCAGCAGCGCGAAATCGCAGGGGTCGACCACCTGTTCGAAATGGCGGAGCCTGCAGCCGGTGAGCTGATTGATGGAGGCCGCCACCTCTTCCGCCCGGCGGCGTTCGTCGTAGACCGGGTCATCGAAGCCGATGGTGAAGGCGTCGGTTTCGGCCGGGGCGCGCAATTTCGTCATGACAGAAGCGATGATCGAGGAGTCCAGGCCGCCGGAGAGGAAGACGCCGCAGGGAACATCCGCCATCAACCGTTTCTCGACCGCCTTTTCCACCAGACGCCGCACCTCGTGCGCAGCGTCCTGAAAGGAGAGCTCCTGCTTCAGTGAATAGTCGATGTGCCAGTAGCTGCGGATCGAGACGGTGCCGTCATCGCATCGCAACTCAAGCAAATGAGCTGGAGGCAGTTTGCGGACATTGCGGTAGATCGTGTCGGGACTCGGAATATACTGCAGCGACAGAAAGTCGCTGATCGAATCGCAATCAAGTTCCCGGGGCATTGCCGGGTGGCAGCGGAGTGCGGAAAATTCGCTGGCGAACACCAGCGTGTCTCCGATCATGAAATAGAGCAGCGGCTTTTTGCCGAGGCGGTCGCGTGCCAGCAGAACACGGCGTTTCCGGCGGTTGTATACGGCGAAGGCGAACATGCCGTCTAGCCGTGAAATGCATTCCGCATCATATTCTTCGTAAAGATGAACCACCACTTCCGCGTCGGTCGCGGTGCGGAAGCGATGTCCGCGTTCCTCAAGCTCTTTGCGGAGTCTCCGATAGTTGTAGATCTCTCCGTTGAGCACGATGCCGATCGTGTTGTCTTCGTTGAAAATCGGCTGACGGCCGCCGGTGAGATCGATGATAGAGAGCCGCCGATGGCCGAGCGCGACTTCGTCATCGAGGTAGACGCCGGAATCGTCCGGGCCGCGATGAGCCTGTGCCTGATTCATGGCTCGAATGATCCGGTCGGCATCCGGGTTTGCGTGATGGTTGATGATTCCGGCGATTCCGCACATTGTCAAGCTCACTTGAGTAGAATGATGTAACGTCTTCCGGCGCAAGTTGGCGACTCCTGTCGCTTTCTGCTCTGCGACGATCTGATTAATATAGCGCAGCGACGGTGCTTTTACAAGGCGGATCGCGAGGCTTTCCACGCTTTTCCGGAAGAATCGGGTTGCAATCCGGGGGACAGTGCGGTATATTTTTCGGCATCATGTTGAACGAACGCCATATCCTCGCACAGCTGCTGCCCGGTCTGGCCGTGCCCGCGTCGGTCGCGGTCGGTCCCGGGGACGACTGTGCCGCGTTACGCACCGCGTGCGGCGGGCCGCTGTTGCTCGCCGCCGTCGATCAGGTGATTGCCGATGTCCATTTCGTCGGAAGCAGTACCGCTCCGGCGCGGGCGGGCGCGAAGTTGCTGAAACGCAATTTGAGCGACATTGCCGCAATGGGGGGAGTTCCCCGCTGGGCTTTGCTCGCGTTCGCCGCACGCGGTTGCTCCGAAGCGTGGGTGCTGGAGTTCTGCCGGGGGGCCGCTGAAGCGGGGATGCGGTATGGTGTGCCGCTAACCGGAGGCGACATCGCCGAACTTGCTGCCGACGGAGTTTCCGCATCGCTCACCATCCTCGGCGAGGTCGATGAAAGCGAGATCGTACTGCGCAGCGGGGCGAAAGCGGGGGATCTGCTCTACGTCACCGGAGCGATCGGCAACTCATTCGCCTCGGAACACCACCTCGATTTCACACCGCGCCTGGCGGAGGGGCGTTTTCTCGCTTCGCACCACTTCGCCAGTGCGATGCTCGACATCAGTGACGGGCTTCTGCTCGACGCATCGCGCCTCGCGGTGTCGTCGCGTGTGGCGCTGACGGTGGAACAGGAGCGGATTCCGCTCCGTGCCGGCGCTGTTCCGGAAAGCGCCTGGAGCAACGGGGAGGACTATGAATTGTTGTTTACGGTGCCGGCGGATGCCGCCGCGCAGCTGGAGGAGTGCTGGCCTCCCGGTCTCGCGCCGCTTACCCGGATCGGCTCCGTTTCGGCCGGTTCCGGCGAGGTGCTGGATCCCGGCGGGAATTCTCTGATCGAACATAGGAAGAGTGGTTATGAGCATTGAACGGGAGTTGTTGAGCCGTTCCGAAGAGGAGACGGAAGCCTTCGCCGCGCAGCTGGCGCGCGAACTGCCGCGCGGCACGGTATTGGCGCTGGATGGAAACCTCGGTGCCGGGAAAACGGTCTTTTCACGCGGATTCGCCCGCGGGCTGGGAATTACCGAACCGGTTTCGAGTCCGACCTATACGATCATTCAGGAGTACGCGCTGCCCGGCGGCGGCCGGCTCTACCACCTCGATCTGTACCGGATTTCGAACTCCGCTTCGGCGCTTGCCTTCGGCGTGGATGAGTTCCTCGACGATCCGGAGTCGGTAGCGCTGGTGGAGTGGCCGGAGCGGATCGCCGATATTCTGCCGCCCGGTACGCTTCGGGTGGAGATCGCGCATCTCGCGGAGAACGAGCGGCGGATCACCGTCCGCGGCTGAACCGGAAAACGGGAAAGGGGCGATGCGGCAGGAACTGTGGAAATGCGTTCGCCGGATTCCGTGGCGGCGGCGGATCTCGCCGGGGCGGCTCGCCGTTGCTTTCGGCTGCGCGCTGGCGGTCTACTTTGTCGGTTGTCTCTCCGGCAGTCTGGTGATCCGATTCTGCGGAATCGAGGAACGGCCGCAGCTTCTAACTGTCGTCGCGCTCATCGGAATTCTGAGTCAGGTTCCCGCCGGTGCGGTGCTGCTGCTCTTCTGTTTTACCGCCGCGCCCGCCAGACGTCTTTTCGCGGCAAAGCTCGGAGTCCGTCCGCTCACCCGGCGCGACGGGAAGGTGATCGCCGTCTGTCTGGCGGTGAATCTGCTGCTCTGCGGACCGGTCACCTGGATCTGGGAGCTGCTGCTCAAGTGCTTCGGCATTCCCTATGAGGCGGAGCAGGAGCTCTCCCGACTGATCGTGGAAAGTTCCCCGCTGCAGGGGGGATTGCTCCTGATCGGCGCGGTGATCGGCGCGCCGGTGGTGGAGGAGATCTGTTTCCGCCGGGTTCTCTTCGGCGCGTTCCGTCCGCTCGGCGCGTGGCCGGCGGTTCTGCTCTGTTGCGCGCTCTTCTCGCTGGTCCACGGCTTTCTGCTCGGAATTCCGGGGCTTTTTCTGCTCGGATTCCTCTTTCAGTACACCTATCTGCGGACCCGGAACCTCGCTGCCGCCGTGCTGCTTCACATGGCGGTCAATCTGATCGCCGCGGGCGCGGCGTTCCTCGAACCGCTCCTCCGCTGACCGGCGAAGGGACGGGGCGCTGCCTGTCACTTCTGCCCGTAATAGGCGTTGCTGCCGTGCCTGCGCAGATAGTGCTTCTCGATCAGCGTCTCCTTGAGCCGGGGAACGTCGGAGCGGACCTGCTCGGTGAAGAGCGCCATCCGGCAGAGTTTCACCAGAATTTGCGCGTGATAGACCGCCTTCGCCGCGCTCTTCCCCCAGGTGAAAGGGCCGTGCCCGGCGACCAGCACCATCGGAACCTCATCCGGATCGAAATGGTTGTCGCGGAAACAGTTGACGATCTGGTATCCGGTTTCGGTCTCATCGTTGTCCCGGATCGCCTGGCCGGGCATGAACTCCGTGCAGGGGAGTCCGTCGCGAGATGGTCGGCGTGGGTGGTACCGTAGAGGGAGATCGCACGCGCCGCCTGCGCCCGGGCGACGGCATAGGTCGAGCGGGTGTGGACGTTGCCGGAGGTGCGGATCACCAGGTTGAGCGCCGGGAGTTCAAGGTTGGCTTTTCAGCAGGTTTCCCGCAGTTTTTCATACATGGCGCATCGTCTCCTCTTCCAGAAGTTTGCCGAGGGCGAGATAGCGGGCGTAGAGCGTCTCGTACACCGGAATCACCGCCGGATCGGGTTCGTAGATCCGGTCGAAGCCGGCCCCCATTTTCGCCATCGCGGTCTCGAGGTCCGGATGAACCTTCGCTGCGACCGCCGCGAACATCGACGCGCCGAGTGCGCAGACCTGATCGGTCGCCGCCACTTTGATCGGCAGCCGGAACACGTCGGCGCAGAGCTGCATGATGAACGGGGATTTGCGGCTGATGCCGCCGACCGCCGCCACCTCGTTGACCGCGATTCCCTCGTGTCGGAACCGTTCGATGATTGCCCGCGCACCGAACACCGTACTCTCCGCCAGCGCCCGGTAGACCATCGGCGCGGTCGAGCCGAGCGTCAGGCCGAAGAGTGCGCCGCCGAGGTGGGGATTCGCATCCGGTGTGCGGCGGCCGTTGAACCAGTCGAGTGCCGCCACGCCGCTGGAGCCGGGGGCGATGGCAGCCGCCTCCGCCTCCAGCGCCGGGAGCGAAACCTCTCCCGCATATCCGAGCATGCGGCGGAACCAGGCGTAGACGTCGCCGAAGGCGGACTGCCCCGCCTCGAGCCCCACCATGCCGGGAATGACCGAGCCGTCCACCTGACCGCAGATGCCCCGCACGCACTGCCGGACATCCGGCGCGACCAGAATGTCGCAGGTGGAGGTGCCGATCACCTTGACCAGTTCGCCGGGCTGGATCTGCGCGCCGACCGCGCCGAAGTGGCAGTCGAGGGCGCTGCCGCCGATCACCACGCTGGTGGAGAGGCCGAGTTTTTCCGCCCATTTCGGGGAGAGGGTGCCGACCGGGACATCGGCGGTCACGGTTTCGGTGTAGAGCCGGTCGCGGAGTCCGGCGAGCAGCGGATCGACGCCCGAGAGAAACTCTTCCGGAGGCAGTCCACCCCAGCTCGCATGCCACATCGCCTTGTGACCGGCAGCGCAGCGGCTGCGCGTCATCGCGGCCGGATCGGTGCGCCCGGCGAGTTCGCCGGTGATCCAGTCGCAGTGTTCGACCCAGCTGAAGGCCGCTTCACGGACCCGGGCGTTGCTGCGCAGCACGTGCAGAATTTTGCTCCAGAACCACTCGCTCGAATAGATCCCCCCTTCGTAGAGGCGGAAATCCGGCCCGCCCCAGTTCGCGGCGTACTCGTTGATCCGGGCCGCTTCGGCGATGGCGGTATGGTCCTTCCAGAGCAGGAACATCGCGTCGGGATCGTCGGCGGACTCCGGTTTCAGCGCCAGCGGTGTGCCGTCGCGGTCGACCGCGCACGGCGTCGAACCGGTGGTGTCGATCGCGATTCCGGCGACCCGGGCGGAATCCACCTCCCGGAGGACGTTCCGGATGACCGCCTCGGTCCCTTCGAGGTAGTCCAGAGGATGCTGCCGGAACCGGTTCTCCGCCGGATCACAGTATTTCCCATGCGCCCAGCGGCCGTATTCGTGGACGCTGGCGGCGAGTTGTTCTCCGTTCTCCGTGACCAGTACGGCGCGGACGCTGTCGGAACCGAAGTCCAGGCCGATCAGTAATTTTTCCATGGAGCCTCCCGTCTCTTGTATTGCGGTCAGTTGTGTTTCCTTCGCAATATAGCGCCGATTGCGCCGGATACAAGACGGCTCCGCGGATTTTCTCCGCAATCACTCCGCTTTCGGATCGAGGCGCAGATACGAGAGCGGCGCGACCTCGTGTCCTTCCGCCTGCCGGGGTTCGTCGGCGTGGTTGATCAGCAGGATGGTGCCGTTGGAGTACTCCACCCGGACCACACCGCCGCCGAGCCTGTCATAGCGCTCGATGAATTCGAACTGCAGATCGCTCAGGCGGGTGAACTCCTCCGCGTCCCGTGCGATCGCCTCCACGCATCGTTCGAGTTCCGCATCGGTTGCGCAGGTGCAGTCATCCTCGCCCATCCAGTTGTTGTGATCGCTGGTGAATTTCGAATAGAAGTAGCTCAGCGGACGGCCGCCGCACTCCAGATTGCGCAGCATCTTCTCCCTGTCCGGACTGATCGCCGCGTTGACGGTGCCGCAGTCGGCGTTGTAGGTGAGAATACCGTGATAGACCAGATGCCAGAGGGGAATCGTTTCGTCACAGAACTGCGGCAGCGGCATCTCCGGCTTGCAGATCGCGTAGAGGACGTAGTCGAGATCGCCGATGCAGAAGTCCCACGCCCCCTCTGAACCGGAGGCGCCGCAGCTCTCCCGGGCGAGCCGGAGTGTGCGGCTGCGCCACTCGCCGGCTTCGCGGCGGTTGAGCGGATGCGACGGGTGGAAGCACGCCTCCGGCCGCAGGATGCTCAGCACATCGATGTAATGGATTCCGTACAGGTTCCAGCGCGAAAAGGTCGCGAAGTCCTCCTTCGCGAACCGGAAGGCCGCCTGCGGGCAGAGCCGGCGGCAGCGTCCGCCGCCCCAGTTGCCGCCGTCGACCGGATTACCGTCGCGGTCCCGCAGCAGGTCGTCCGGCGAGAGGCGGCTCGCGATGGAGTAGGCGTCCATGCTGTTGGTATGCAATGAGATGAGATAACCGTACCGACGGGCGAGTCCGATCACTTTGTGCAACCCGGTCTCCCCGCCGAGCCGGGGTTCGACCGGGGCCCAGTCGGGCCAGCGCCCGTCGTGGCCGGAACGGTTCCAGCCGACCAGATCGAATTCGGCGTGCCGGATGCCGTGACGGCGGAAGCTCTCGATGATATCGCACACCCGGTCGAACGTGATCGCGACATGGAGCGGCGGTTCCGTCTCCGGAGTTTGTTCCGGCACGGGGGAGGGAACCGGTTTCCACGCCAGCCGGAGCCGGACCATCGGACCGAGCGCCGCTTCCGCCGCCGCCGGATAGCGGCATCCCCGTTCCCGCAGCGGCAGACAGGCGCCGCGTTCGAGCTGAAAACGCCGGTAGGCGCGTGCGGCGGCGGAGCAGGTGGGTTCCGCCAGCGGAATCAGGGTAAGTTCGATATTCTCATACGGGCGCGTCTCTCACAGAAGGCGGGGAGTGATCCGGTAGATCCCCTGCTGGAGGGTGACGGAAAGCTCGTAGTCGAGCGACATCCCGGTGACGACCGCGAGGAGCCCTTTCCCGTCGCGAATCACGGCGAAGATCGGCATCGAATTGAACCGGAACACCGTCTCTCCTTCCGGGCGCTCTTTGAAGCGGATCACGCCGCCCGGAAGGAGGTTGTCCCCGGCATTCTGCTGGATGTTCGGGACGATGAAGCAGCCGTCGGCGCCGATCGGGGCGGAGAATTCCTCCGCGTCGATCTCCAGCTGTTGAATGCCTTCGGGAATCTCCTCTTTCGGAATCGTGACAATGCCGTTCCGGGATTGTATCTTCGCCGGTTCCCGCCGTCCATCGGGGAAAATGAGCCATGCTCTCATCGGTGCACTCCTTCTTATTTGAAATGGAATTATTATAATTATGTTCGAACTTCTCTGAAAAAACAACCCCGGAAAAACTTTTTAAGAGAAAAAATGGGGAAAAGAGGGGGAAACAAAATGCAACAATCCCCGTTCCCCGCGACCTGCGGAGAACGGGGACG
>CAZPWP010000034.1:0-12394 GCA_964590295.1 uncultured Victivallis sp. | reverse complement strand
CGGGAAATCGCGCTGATGAATCGTAATCCGGCGGGAGGCAGCATCATCAACATCGGTTCGGTGCAGCAGGACACGACGGTGCCGGGGCGCACGCTTTACGCGATCAGCAAAGGAGCGATTCACGCGCTCACCGGCGAACTGGCGCTGGAGGCGGGCGAATTCGGGATCCGAGTCAACAACATCGCGCCGGGCTTCATCGAGGTGGAACGGCTCAAAGCCTCGCCCTCCTACAACCGGGAGGGGGTGGCGGCAGATATTCCGCTCGGGCGGGTCGGCACGCCGGAGGATGTCGGTGCTCTGGCGGTCTTCCTTGCTTCGTCGGAATCCGGCTTCATCAGCGGCGACACCGTCATCGCCGACGGCGGCCTCCACCGGAGACTGGCGCGGAGCCGCAACACCATCTCCCGCACCTGAACTGCCTGAAAGTTTTTCCGGCAAAAGAAGAAAGGGGCGGCGGCAGAACCTTCCTGCAGTTTTGCAACCGCCCTCCGAACGATTCCGGCAAGTGGATAAGGAGTTGGAAAAAATATGGATGATGCTTCTCGTAATCCCGGTCATATCGCCAAATGATTTCATGCAGAAAGCAGCTTATATGCAAGCGAAGTGAATTGCCGATACAATACAAGGCCCCGCTTCGTTCTGAAGGCAGACCCAATGCGGCGCCTTCGCCGGGTTTCCCATCACATAATTCCAGTCAATCGTTCCATCCCCCGGGAATTGATGCCGGTCACGTAATCCATCGTTATCGTGCAGGTGTGGAATCAAAATGCAGAAGAACCAAAAAAGAGTAAAACAGCTGAGCCTGTTTCTTCCTGCCGATGCCGATAAAATTGCTCCGCCGTCTTGAAAAAACAGCGTTTTGCCGGTATATTCTATTTTTGTATATGCAATTTTCATCTGCGGTGAAGGATTTGGTATGAAACTCGGATTCGACAGCGAGAAATATCTGGAGGAACAATCCCAGGCGATCCTGGAACGGGCCGGTAAATTCGACGACAAACTCTATCTGGAATTCGGCGGGAAGCTGATCTGCGACTTCCACGCCGCGCGCATCCTGCCGGGCTTCGACCCCAACGCCAAGATCAAGCTGCTCCAGAAACTCAAGGACAAGGTCGACATCGTCATCTGCATCTACGCCGGAGATATCGAACAGAAGAAAATGCGCGCCGACTTCGGCCTCTCCTACGATACCGACACCATGCGCACCATCGACGACCTCCGCAACTGGGGGCTCGACGTCAAGGCGGTCGTCGTCACCCGCTACCAGAACCAGCCCGCCGTGCGGACCTTCATGAACAAACTCTCCCGCCGCGGCATCAAAGTCTACACCCACCGCCCGATCGAAGGATATCCGACCGAAGTCGAAACCATCGTCAGCAGCCGCGGTTACGGCGCAAACGCCTACATCGAAACCGACCGGCCGATCGTCGTGGTCACCGGTCCCGGACCGAACTCCGGCAAGATGGCCACCTGCCTCTCGCAGGTCTACCACGAATTCCAGCGCGGCATCCGCGCCGGATATGCCAAGTTCGAAACCTTCCCGGTCTGGAATCTGCCGCTCAACCACCCGGTCAACATCGCCTACGAGGCGGCGACCGCCGATCTGGCCGACGTCAACATGGTCGATCCCTTCCACCTCGAAGCCTACGGAGAGACAGTGGTCAATTACAACCGCGACGTCGAAATCTTCCCGGTGGTCAAGCGGATCTGCGCCAGGATCATGGATCCGGAGCAGCTCTACCGCTCCCCGACCGACATGGGGGTGAACCGGGTCTGCTTCGCCATCACCGACGACGGGGTGGTGCGGCAGGCCTCCATTCAAGAGATCATCCGCCGCTACTTCCGCTACATGTGCGACTACGCGACCGGCGCCGCTGACAAGGGGGCCATCGACCGGGTCAAACTGCTGATGGATGATCTCGGCGTCACCGAACTCGACCGCCGTGTGGTCGCTCCCGCCCGCGAGGCGGCGAAAGCCGCCGAGAAGCAGCCGGACAAAGGCAGCGACAACATCTACTGCGGCGCCGCGCTCGAACTGCCGGACGGCACCATCATCACCGGCAAGAACTCCCCGCTTCTCCACGCGGCGTCGAGCTGCATCCTCAACGCGGTCAAATACCTCGCCAAACTCCCGGACGATCTGCCGCTGATCTCCCCGGAGGTGATCGATTCGCTCGGCATGCTCAAAAAGAACATCTTCAAAAACAAGGGGATCAGCCTCGATATCGCCGAAACGCTGACCGCGCTCAGCGTCTCGGTGCCGTCGAATCCGGCCGCGCGGCTGGCCATGCGCAAACTGGCGAAACTTGCCGGCTGCGAAATGCACATCAGCCACCTGCCGACCACCGGCGACGAATCCGGGCTGCGCAAGCTCGGCATCAATCTGACCAGTGAACCGCGGTTCACCAGCCGCAACCTTTTCATGGAGTAGGAAGTATGGCATTCCCGATCAACACTGAGGAAACGAAGGCGGGGCAGCTGCCGCTGCCCTCCCCCCTCGACCGCCCCTGCGGAGGCAAAGTCGGTTCCGCCATCGAATGGAACAACGTCAGGCATCCGGAAATTCTCGAGGATTTCACCCGCCTCATGTACGGCCCCCTCCCGCCGCGCCCGGAGTCGATCCGCTTCGAACTGCGCCGCGAACGCGTCGACGCCCTCGACGGCATCGCGAAGCGCCGCGAAGTAAGAGTCCATCTTGCCAACGATGGCAAAACCCATTTTGTCGATGTTCTCTGGTATCTGCCGCTCCACGTGGAGAAACCGGTTCCGACGATCGTCGGGCTGAACTTCCCCGGCAACCACGCGGTCAGCACCGAGCCGGATGTCTATCCGACCGAAACCGCGCGTCTGACTCAGCCGACGGAGCGGGGCGCGGGTGCTTCACGCTGGCCTTTTTCGGAGCTGATCCGAAACGGTTTCAGCGTCATCACCGCCAATCGGGGGGATCTCTTTCCGGACCGGGCGGACGGGCGGGCGGATGGCGTCTGGAAGCTCTTCCGTTCCCCGGCGGAGCTGACGCCGGAACAGCGGGACTGCACCGCGATCAGCGCCTGGGCGTTCGGCTGCATCCTGCTGCTGGAGCTGCTGGAGAGCGAGCCGGCGATCGACCGGAAACGGATCTGGCTGCACGGCCACTCCCGTCTCGGCAAGACCGCTCTCTGGGCGGCGGCCAACGATCCCCGCTTCGCCGGGGTGGTCAGCAACGACTCCGGCTGCTGCGGCGCGTCGCTCAGCCGCCGGAATTTCGGGGAGCACATCTCCTTCATCACCGAAACCTTCCCCTGGTGGTTCCGGAAGGTGCTCGACTCCTACGCCGGACGTGAGGCGGACCTTCCCTTCGACCAGCATTTTCTGATTTCCCTCATCGCGCCGCGGCCGGTGCTGATAGCGAGCGCCACCGAAGATCTCTGGGCCGATCCGCGCGGCGAATTTCTGGCCGCGAAGGCGGCGGGCGAGGTCTACCGGCTCTTCGGCGCGGCGGGACTCGGCGACGCGGCGGAGTTTCCGCCGCCGGACCGGCCGCTGTACGGCGACGGAATCGGCTACTATCTGCGCACCGGCAAGCACGACGTCACCCTTGCCGACTGGCAGTTTGTCCTGCAGTTCATTGCAAAGTCAACCAACTGTTCCAACGAACCATAGAGAGGTAAATGATGGAAACACTCAATCGCAAACTTCTGCCGTCGGTCCGCACGCCGGGCCTGGCAATCGGTCCTCGGAAAGAGTATCCGGTCAAGGTCATGCAGTTCGGCGAAGGCAACTTTCTTCGCGCCTTCATCGACTGGATGATCGACAAGTCCAATGAAGCGGGAACGTTCAACGGCATGGTCCAGCTGGTCCAGCCGCTGCCGCAGGGCACCGCCGACCTCATCAACGCGCAGGACGGCCTCTACACGCTGATCCTCCGCGGCATGGAGAACGGCGCCCCCGCCGAATACAAGCGCATCATCACCTGCGTCAAGGGGTGTCTCAAGACCGACAGCGACTGGGAGGCGATCGTCAAGTGCGCCGTCTCGCCCGATCTGCAGCTGGTATTCTCGAACACCACCGAGGCGGGCATCGAATACAAGCCGGAACCCTGCACGCCGGGCAAAACCCAGATCACCTATCCGGCCAAACTCACCAGCCTGCTCTTCGAGCGGTTCAAAGCGGGGGAGAAGGGGCTGGTGCTCGTCCCCTGCGAACTCATCGACAAGAACGGTTCGACGCTGCGCGACTGCATTCTCCGCTACGCCGCCGACTGGAAGCTCGGCGCCGGGTTCGAGAGCTACGTCAGGGAGGAGTGCGCCTTCCTGAACACACTGGTCGACCGCATCGTCGCCGGATATCCGCGCAGCGAGGCCGCCGACTGGTGCAACAAGCTCGGCTATCAGGACAACCTGATCGACTGCGGCGAAATCTTCCACCTCTTCGTGATCGAAGGCGATGAGAAGTACCGTGCGGCGATCCCCTTCGCCGAAGCCGGGCTCCATGTCGTCTGGACGAAGAACCAGACCCCGTACCGCAGCCGCAAGGTCCGTTTCCTCAACGGCGGACACACCTCGAGCGTACTGGCCGCCTATCAGGCCGGATTCGACTTCGTCGATCAGATGACCAGCGACAGGCTCTTCGGCAAATACCTGCGGACCACGCTCTTCGAGGAGGTGTTCCCGACCGTGCAGCTGCCCGACGACGAGAAGAAGGCATTCGCCGAGTCGATCATCGAGCGTTTCCTCAACCCCTTCGCCAGCCACCAGCTCATTTCGATCTCGCTCAACTCGATTTCGAAGTGGCAGGTCCGCGTGCTGCCGTCGCTGATCGACTACGAGAAGATCAACGGCAAGCTGCCGAAGGTGCTCGCCTTCAGCTTCGCCGCGCTGCTCAGCTTCTATCGCGGCACGGTCGATGCGGCGGGCAACTGGTCCGGCAAGCGGGCGGCGGGTGCCTATCCGATCCGCGACGACGCGGAGAAGATCGCCTTCCTCAACGCGGAGTTCGACCGACTGAAGCAGAACGGCGACTACGAGGCGTTCATCCGCACGGTGATGGCGCACACCGACTTCTGGGGCATGGACCTCAACACGATTCCGGGCTTCACCGCCCGCGCCGCCGCCGACCTCCGGTCGATCGATGAGCTCGGCATCACCGCCGCTGTCGAAAAGCTGCTGGAGAAATGACCATGTCCGAAGCTCCGCGCTACCTCAGAATCGGGCGGACCGATAACGTCGCGGTCGCGCTGACCGACCTCGCCGCCGGAGAACGCTGCAGCGCCGACGGGCTGGAAGTGACCCTCTCCGGAGCAGTCGGGCGCGGCCACAAATTCGCGCTGAAAGCGATTCCGGCGGGGACGGCGGTCATCAAGTACGATATGCCGATCGGCGAAGCGACGCGCGACATTGCCCCCGGGGAGTTCGTCCACACCCACAACCTCAAGACCCGGCTCGCGGGGGAACTGGAGTACACCTACAATCCGGTGCCGTCCGCTCCGCTTCCGGCGACGGAGGCGGGACGGACCTTCCTGGGGTTCCGCCGCGCCGACGGCACGGTCGGCGTGCGCAACGATCTCTGGATCATTCCGACGGTCGGCTGTGTCAACAAGCTCGCGGAGAATCTCGCCCGCGACTTCGAGCGGCAGCTGCCGCTGGGATCGGTCCGGCGGGTGCTGGCATTTCCGCACCCCTACGGCTGTTCGCAGCTCGGCGACGACCACGAAACCACCGCGAACATGCTCGCCGCGCTGGCGAAGCACCCCAATGCGGGCGGCGTGCTCATCGTCGCGCTCGGCTGTGAGAACAACACGCTCGAGAGCTTCCGGAAGCGTCTGGGCGACTGCGACCGTTCGCGCATCCGCTTTCTGAAGGCGCAGGAGGACGGCAGTGAATACGAAGAGGGGCTGAAGCTACTGGCCGAACTCGCGGAACAGGAGGCGAAACTCGAGCGCGAACCGATTCCGGTTTCGGAACTCAAGGTCGGCTTGAAGTGCGGCGGCTCCGACGGGCTCTCCGGCATCACCGCCAACCCGCTGATCGGTCGTTTCTCCGACCTGCTGACGGCGGCGGGCGGCACCTCGGCGCTGACCGAGGTGCCCGAGATGTTCGGCGCGGAGACGTTGCTGATGAACCGCTGCCGCGACCGCGCCGTCTTCGATCGCTGCGTCAAGATGGTCAACGACTTCAAGGCCTACTTCATCCGCCACGGGCAGGCGGTCTACGAGAACCCCTCGCCCGGCAACAAGGCGGGCGGCATTTCGACGCTGGAGGAGAAATCGCTCGGCTGCACGCAGAAGGGGGGCACCGGCGAGGTGGTCGATGTGCTCGGCTACGGGGAATCGCTCCGCACGCCGGGACTCAATCTGCTCTCCGGCCCAGGCAACGACATGGTCGCCACGACGATGCTGACGGCGGCGGGCGCCCAGATCGTGCTCTTCAGCACCGGGCGCGGCACGCCGTTCGGCGGACCGGTCCCGACGGTGAAGATCGCCACCAACCACGAGCTGACTGAACGGAAGCCGAACTGGATCGACTTCGACGCCGGGGTCCTGGTCCGCGGCGGGGTCACGCTGGAGGAGCTCGGCAAAGAGCTGTTCGACTACGTGATCCGGCTCGCCTCGGGCGAAGTCGAGGCGCGCAACGAAACCTACCGCTATCAGGAGATCGCCATCTTCAAGGACGGCGTCACCCTCTGAATCGGAAAAGCGGGCCGCGGTGTTCCCCATCGCAACCCGCTTTATTTCCGTGTCCCGTACCGGAAAAATTATTTTTTATTTACGACAGAACAGACTTCTCCGGATTTTCTGCAAAAACAGGGAGAAATTCCGTAAAAATCCCCGTTATTTTCCAAAAAACCACCGTTTTTGCCACATTAACTTTAAAATAATTTCTAAAATCACGCATTTTTTGCTTGATTTTTTCTGCCGCAGGAGTATCTTTTATCGACGACAACCTTCATACAGGGATACGGAGATGGCGCGGAGCAGCATCTACCCCGCCTTGATCGGGGGACTGGAAAAACAGGTGAGCCAGATGGCATCCGGCAGCTTTCTGCCGTCGGAACAGCTTCTGGCCGAAACGTTTCAGGTCAGCAAACCGACGCTCCGCCGCGCGCTGGCGGACCTCGCCCGCCGGAACCTGATCCGCACGATCAACGGCGTCGGCAATCTGGTAACCGGAAACTGCCGGACCATCTCGCGCGAGCTGGTGTTTCTCTGTTATGATCTCACCTTTTTCGCGCTTTCGCTGCGGGAGTTCAGCCGGGTGGCGGCGGAGGCGAACTATTTGAGTTCGATCATTCCGCTCTGCGGCGACGCGGAGTCGCAGAAGCGGATTCTCGCCACCGCCATTGCCCGCAATCCCGCCGGGATGGTGATCTACGCCGATCCGAACCACAACGATGGGAAGTCGTTCGCCCATCTGGCGCGCAGCGGCGTTCCGACTCTCTTTCTAGTGCGGCTGCCGGATGGGATCGAGGGAAATCTGCTCACGTTTGAAAACGGCGACGCGATCGCGAAGATCATCCGCCTCCTCTACCGGGAGAACTGCCGCCGCTTTGCCCTCTACGGCAATTCATACCTCAGCCTCACCGTTACCCGCGAGCGGGAACAGGGGTTTCTGGAGGGGATGAAAAAATGCCGCCTGAAGGCGCGCCCGGAGCTGTGCTGTACCCGGGAGAGTTCGCCGGAGGAGACCGGGCGCTTCTTCGAACAGTTCCGTCACCCCGGGAAACGCCCCGACGCGGTCTGCTGCCTCAACGATGTCTGCGCGGGCGATCTCATCCGCGAAGCGCACCGGCGGGGGATCCGGCTCGACGGGATCCGGATCTCCGGCTTCGATCACGCCTCTCTCACCGCGTTTCTGCCGCACGAACTGCTGACGGTCGAGCCGCCGCTCGGCGAACTGGGGAAATGCGCCGCCGAAATGCTGATCCGCCGGATCGAAAACCCCGGATTCGGATTCATCCGGAAGAAGCTGGAATCCCGGCTGATTCCGATTTCTCCGACCGATCTGTCTTATTGAGGAACATTCACCATGATGGAACTGACGCAACGTGACAGGACAATTTCACTGAATGAGGCGGATTCCTCTCTCTCCCTCCGCTGCGGCGGAGCGGTTTTCCGCTTCGCGGGCAACGGCTTCACTGCGGAGGCGGTCCGGCGGGAGGCGGGGGAACTCCACTTCCGTCTCCGCGCGCCGCAGCTCCCCTTCCCGCTGGAGGCGACGCTGCGGTTTGCCGAAGACGGCAATCCGGAACTGCGGCTCGCCGGAGACGGCGTCCTGACCGTACCGGTGGAATACCCCGGCGCGCTGATTCCGGAGCCGGAGGATCTCGCGCTGATTCCGGCGGGCGAGGGATTCGCGTTCCCGGTCGACGATCCGTCGATTCCGATTCTGCCGGAGTGTTCGCATCTCAACTCCCAGAGCTGGCATCTGGCGTTCGTCGCCTCGCTGCGTCGCGAGGCGTGGATTGCGCTGGCGGTGGAGTCCGGTACCGATGCGCAGGTCCGCCACGAACGGAAAGACGGTCTGCTCCACTCTCAGCTCGGCTGGCTGCCGGAATGCGGCGGCTGGGGGTATGAACGGGCGGTGCGTTTCCTCGCCGGTGACCGCGGCGGTCTCTCCGCCCTCTGCAAGACCTATCGCCGTTACCGCGACGCGCAGAGCTTCATCGACCCCCTGCGGGAGAAGCGGCGGCGGCTCCCCGGTCTGGACCGCCTGATCGGCGCGCCGGAGTTCTGGATCTGGCCCGACCGGTACGAGGAGTTCATGTACGGCGCCCGCGACGACGCGGAACTTCAGCCGATTGCGGCGGAGCTGGTGAAAATCGCCGGAGAGATCAGAGCCTCCGGCTGCGACCGGGCGCTGATCGGAATCTTCTTCACCGGCGACTGCGCCGCCGCCCGGGAGATTGCGGAAAAAACCGGATTTCTGACTGCAAAGTACGACAATCTGGAAGATGAGCTGCCCGGCACGCTGGCGCCGTTGATTCCGCCTGCGAGGATCCGGGAGTGCGACTACACCGAGCGGCGGATGAAGGCGTGGCCCCGCGACACCGTGCGCGATGAATCCGGGAATTTCGCGCATGCGTGGGCTCTGCGCGGCCGGGATGGCCTCATGCACCACCAGAACCGGGTCTGCCCGCATTTCGCCCCGGAATACACCCGGGCGGAGGTACCTCCTCTCGCCCGCGAATACGGCTTCGAAGCGTGGTTCTTCGATGTGATGGGCTGCGGAGCCATGGAGTGCCGCGCGCCGGAACACCCGCTGACCCGGCGGGAGAGCATCCGAAAGCGGCGGGAGGCGTTTCAAATCCTCGGTGACACCGGCCTGGTCTCCGGCACCGAGGAGGGGAGTGAAAGCTATGTCGGCGCCTGCTGCTACAGCGAAGGCAAGCTCAGCCCCGTCCGCTGCCGGATCAATTACCAGGAGTCCGGGCGGCGCAAGGCGCACCGCTACACGCCGGAAGAGCACGAGGAGATATTCGACCGCTTCATGCTCAATCCGCGCTATCGGATTCCGCTGTGGGAGCTGATCTACCATGATTGCATGGTCAGCTACTGGTACTGGGGAGACAGTTCGAACTGCTGCCTGGAACTGCTGCCGCGGCGCGACCTCTTCAACCTGCTTTACGGGCAGCCGCCGCTCTACTCGCTGCACGTCGCCGACTGGGAACGGCAAAAGCCTCTGCTGCTGGAGTCGGCGAAACGGGCTACGGCTGTGGCGCGGCTTACCGGCTATGAGAAAATGACCGCATTCGACTGGCTGGATGCGGAAAAACTCGTCCACCGCACCCGCTTTGCGAACGGCATCACCGTGATCGTGAACTTCTCGGACCGAGCGTTCCGGACCGGTTCCGGCGAAACGGTGCCGCCGCGCGATTTTCTGCTGGAACGCGGGAATTTGTCTGAAACGGAAATCAAGCTCTTGTAAGGAGAACCATATCGTATGCTCTCGCTTGAAAATGAAACCTTCGCCCTCCGGTTGAACGGAGACGGCTCCCTCCTCCTCCGGTGGAAAACAAGGAACCGAAAATTTGAAACCCTCCCCGCGGAGTATCCGGTCACCTGTGCGACGGCGGAGACCGGCTCCCTCGAACTCGATCTCGACTGCGGCGGCTTCGCACTGCATGCGACGCTCACGCTGCCGGAGTCCGGCGGCATGCAGCTCCGCCTCGACGGCGACGGTCCGATGCCGGAGAAGATCGCCTGGCCGTCCGCCTGGAAGATGGAGAAAGGGGATGTCGGAATCTATCCCTTCGGAACCGGCTACGCCGTTCCGGTGGCGGAATTGGAGTTTCCCCTCCCCGAACGGCTGGCGTTTTACGCGGGGAATCAGGCGTCGATGGGGCTCTTCGGATTTCTGCGCGGCGGGCTCTGCGTCCTCACCGGCGTGGAGTACGGCTCCGACGCGGAGCTTGAAAACGCGTCCTTCGACGGCTTGCGCCACAGCCGGGTGATCTGGAAGGGGGAAAAAGGGAAATGGGGCTACTCCCGGGCGATCCGTTATTTCTTCGCCGAAGGGCTTGCTCCGGCGGCGGCTCAATACCGCGCCTGGCGCGAATCGCAGGGCATGGTCGTGACACTCCGGGAGAAGTGCCGCCACACGCCGGAACTGGAGAAACTGATCGGCGCGGCCGACCTCTGGCTCTGGGACGACAACAACATGAACCGGCTCTACGGCCGCCCGGAGGAGCCGGAGAAGACGCCGCGCAACGTCCGCCACGTTGCCGATGACCTCCGGACTCTCGGAATGAACCGGGTGCTCTGGAACTCCTTCGAGGGCGAAACACCGGAGGATTGCGCCGAACTGAAGAGCCGGGGATTTCTGGTGGGCAAATACGACATCTACCGGGATGTGCTGCCGAAGACCTGCGTCGACAAGGTCATCCCGTACCGGGTCAAACGGAGCGTCAACACGAAGCAGTGGCCGGGAATCGTCCGGGTCGATCGCGACGGGAATCTCGCCGGAGCGTGGCAGGTGCACGGACTGGACGGAAAGCTCTATTCGCAGCACGCGGTCTGCGAAATTCCGGCCCTGAAGCTCACGATGGAAAATGTTCCGCCGGATGTGGAGAAGGTCGGCTACAACTCCCGCTTCATCGACGTGCAGGCCGGTTCCGCTCTTGCGGAGTGCTGCCACCCGCTCCATCCGGCGACCCGCTCCGATTCATTGCGCTACATCAACACGCAGCTGCGCTTTCTCGCGGACATCGGGCTGGTCTGCGGGGTGGAGGTTGGCAGCGAGGCGACCGCCGTCGCGTTTCATTTCTCCGAGGGGATGCTCAGCCCGACGCTGTTCCGGGCGCCGGACGCCGGGCGGCGGATGACCACGCAGTACCGGGGCGGAGAGATTCCGCCGCAGATCCGGCAGTACATGCTCAATCCGGAATATCGGATTCCGCTGTGGGAGTTGGTCTACCACGACTGCGTGGTGAGCTACTGGTACTGGGGGGACAGTTCGAACAGCGTTCCGGAGCTGATGCCGCTGCGGGACCTCTTCAACGCGCTCTACGGAGAGCCGCCGCTCTACAGCCTCACGGCGAGCCAGTGGGAGGAGCAGAAGGAGGAGATCGCGGCCTCCTATGTGCGTGCGACGCGAGTGGCACGGCGGACCGGATTCGCCCGGATGGTGTCGTTCGAATATCTGACGCCGGACCGGCTGGTGCAGAGGAGCCGTTTCTCGAACGGAATTTCGGTGACGGCGAACTTCTCGGAAACGGAGTATCGTTCCGCGGACGGCCTCACCCTGGGGAAATGGGAGTACGCGCTCGAAGAGCCCCCCGCAGAAGAGTAATATCCTGCAAAGAATCTTACGACTGCCGGCGCCGTTTTACCACCGGGATATAACCGAAGATGTTATGCCCGTCATACAGAAACGGAACCGGTGTGGATTTGAGCCGGCTCCCGCCGTTACGATTCGTCCGAACCATCATAAAGGAGAATTCGTTCCGCTTCCGCCGGATACATGCGGGGAAGACGAGTTCTCGAAGCGGGAAGGCAAACTCATAGGTCAGTTTGCCTTCCTCTCTTCGGACTGCAATTTCCGGCGGAGCGACCTCTGCAAGCACCACATGCGTGCCATAAGGATTGTTGCCATGCAACCGGCCGAAGAACTCTCCTTCCGGACCGATGATGAATTCGAAATAGAAAACCGCGTCCAGATCAGGCCGGAGAAAGAACTCCAGAGAGAATCGCCATATACGCCGAGATGCCGGATCGAATTCCGTTCCGCCTCCAGGCCTTCCCTCCCATTCAGGGGAAATTCCCCGTAAAATGTGATCGCCGGCTCATATTCGCCGGCCGTGGAGAGCGTAAACGAAGCCTCTTCCCCGGAATTTGTGGGTGAGTTACGTTCCGTTTGAGCGTGATTTTTTTGACATTCCAAACAAAGTGACGGAGGAATCGGGAAAATATATTACAGGG
>CAZPWP010000033.1:2368-12498 GCA_964590295.1 uncultured Victivallis sp. | reverse complement strand
CCTCGTCGAATTCGATGCCGCGCCCTTTGAATACACTGCGGTAGGCGCCGCCGGTGATCTCGTCGACCACCCGGTTGGTGCGGATCTCCAGCAGGTGTATCTGTTTGGCAATTTCCGGCGGCAGCATGAACGAACCTCCATTCCCGCGAATGATTCCACAGTTTCCGGACGATGAAATGTGCCGACGCTACGGCGTGCGCAGTTCGGCCAGCAGCCGCTGAATCACGGTGTCGGAGTCGATATTTTCCGCTTCCGCCTCATACGAGAGCACGATCCGGTGCCGGAGCACGTCGGGGGCGATCTCCTTGACATCCTGCGGCAGCACGTAGGCGCGCCCGGCGAGCAGGGCTGCGCCGCGGGCGGCCAGCGCCAGCGCGATCGAAGCGCGCGGCGACGCGCCGAAACTCACCAGGCCGCCGAGTTCCTCCAGCCGGGCGTCCTGCTGACGGCTGGAGAGTTCCGAACGGCAGCCCGGCCGGGTTGCGATCACCAGGTCGAGGATGTATTCGATGATCTTCTCGTCGATGTAGATTTTGTCCACCAGTTCGCGGGCGGCCATGATGTCGTCGAGTTTGGCGACTGCGATCGCATTGACCGCCGGGGCCGGATGGGCCATGCGGTTGATCACCGCCGCCTCTTCACCGCGCGACGGATAATTCACGCGGAGCTTGAACATGAAGCGGTCGAGCTGCGCCTCCGGCAGCGGATAGGTCCCCTCCTGTTCGATCGGATTCTGGGTGGCCATCACCAGGAACGGCGCCGGAAGTTTGAAACACTCTCCGGCGATGGTGACCTGTTTCTCCTGCATCGCCTCAAGAAGAGCGCTCTGTACCTTGGCGGGCGCGCGGTTGATCTCGTCGGCGAGCACGATGTTGGCGAAAACCGGACCGATCCGGGTCGAGAATTCGTGAGTGTCGGCGTTGTAGATTCTCGTGCCGATGACGTCGGCCGGAAGCAGGTCGGGGGTGAACTGCAGCCGCGAGAATGTGCCGTTCAGCGACTGTGCCAGCGTCTTTACCGCCAGCGTCTTGGCCAGCCCCGGCACGCCTTCGAGCAGCACATGACCGTCGGAAATCAGGGCGAGCAGCAGCCGGTCGATCAGTTTTTCCTGACCGGCGATGATCCGGCCCATTTCGGTTTTGATCAGCTGGAGCGGCGCGGCCTGGAGCCGAACCTGCTCCTGAAGAAGCTGAATGTCTTTTTGTTCCATATGATACCTCTTCAAAAATAAAGAACAGTTCTCAAGAGCGGATGGAGTCCTCTTCATCCTATCAAGATAAGATGATTTGCGGGAATTTCAAGTCCCCGGACGTAAAATTTTTTCTCCGCGTCTCCCGCCGTTTCCGGGGTTGCAAAACGGTGTATCCGGGAGTATGTTAGCTGCGGCAATCAACCAGGGAGAATTTTTCTATGCTCAAAGTAGTGCAGTGCTGGGACGACGGCGTCATCAACGATATCCGGCTTACGGAACTTCTTCGCCGCTGGAACGCGAAGGCCACTTTCAACCTCAACCCGGGATTCCACGCTGACGAACGGGGCGTCAACCGCTGGGCGGAGCCGGGGTACAGCGGCTGGAGCTGCCGGGGATTCCTGCCCGGCAAGGTGGGGAAAAAGGAGATGAAGGAGATCTACGCCGGATTCCGGGTGGCGTCGCACTGTTTCCGCCACGAGACGGTGGGAATGCTCCCCGACGACCGTTTCGTGCAGGCGGCGATCGACGGGCGCGCCTGGCTGGAGGACCTTTTCCAATGCGAGTGCCCCGGATTCGCCTGGCCCTGCGGCCGGTATACCCCGGAGACCTGCCGCGCGCTCCGCGAGGCGGGATTCGCCTACGGGCGCACCACGCAGACCAGCGGCGACGTCGCCGGCTGTGAGGAGACGATGGCGCTCCACCCCTCCTGCCACTTTCAGGCGAACGACTTCTACGGCCGCTACGAGGAGGCGAAGAAAACCGGCGTTTTCTACTTCTGGGGGCACAGCTATGAGATGCAGGAGTATGACGCGCTCTGGGACCAGCTGGAGATGAAGATCCGGTTCATCAGCGAGGATCCCGACGCTGTCTGGGCCGACGTGATCAACATCGTGCCGGAGTGCCGCCGCCGCGGCGCCCGCTGAGTGGAATTTTCCGCCGGAAACCCCGGACGTGCTTGAAAAATTCCCGTCCGAAAGTATATTGCGCGCATGACCGGATTGTTCGTCGCCTGCCGCCGCCGGAGTTGCCGGATCAGGATGGCGACCGCCTTCTCGACGATCGACGGTTCGGCGAGCGGGGCGAAGAGGAGCCGGCGGGAAGGTTCCGGCCGGAAACGGAGGGGGATTCATCGACAAAGTTTCCTTTGGCTGATGCGCCATCCGCGCTTCCCGCGGATGGTCTGCCGGACAGGAAACTTTGTCAACCCGTCCCGCCCGGAACGGCCGGTCATCGAACGAAACTCACTGATCGTGAATCGTTTCCCGGAAGAAGTGCGAATTGGTCACCTTGGCGTATCCGGGATAGCGGGCCCGGATCTCCGGCGGGCAGTCCGGCGGAATGTTCTGGAACCTCCGGTAGAACCAGAGGTACTGTTCGGGATAGGCGCGGACGAACTGTTCCGAGATGTCCATCAGCTCCTGAATCACCTCCCGGTCGTCGGCGTATTCCTGGAACGGTTTGCTGAGCTTCGCCGAGTGGGCGGTCACGCGGCCGTCGGCGTGGCGGACGCTGGTCCCGTAGATGATGACCGCCGGAATTCCCTCCGCATCGCAGAACCGTTTCAGGACGGCGGGGGCGGCGCTGCTGGAGACCGGAATCCCGAAGAAGTTGACGAAGATGCCGCCGACCCGCCCCTTGGTGTTCTGGTCGATCAGCGTGCCGACGCCGCGCCCGGCGCGCAGCGCCTTGATTGCCTCCCGGATCGCGCCGCGGGCGAAAATGATCTCCAGCCCCTTGATCTTTTCACGGCTGCCGCGGTTGAGCAGCCGGTTGAGGTAGGGATTGCGGACCGGTTTGGCGATTGCGACCATATCGACACCGGCATAGTAGGGGGCCATCACGCCGGATGCCTCCCAGCTGCCGAGGTGGGGGTTGACGAAGATGATCCGCTCCCCGGCGGCAACGTGGCTTTTCAGCTCATCGGTGATGTCGGGCGGCAGGTAGCAGCAGCGTTCGATCCGGGCGGGATTCCCATCCAGCCAGAGGAATTCGAGCATATTCCAGGAGAGGTGGAAGAGGGACTCCCGGCCGATCCTTGCGACCTCTTTTCCCGGCAGTTCCGGCATGGCGGCGCGAATGTTGTCGCGGACCAGATTGCGGATCTCCGGCACGAGGTGCATCCCGGCTCCGAACAGGCGCCCCAGGATCCGGATCATCCGGTAGGGAAGCCGGCGGATCAGGGAGTAGAGCAGCAGCACCGCCAGATATTCCAGACGGTAACGGACCGTTTGCAATGGTTTCATCGATCAAATTCCATCTCGTTGCAGATTGCTTTTTCTGTATCGGAGAAAATTTACACTCGCCGGATATTTTTTTCCAGTCCCGCTGACTGGTTTCTGTCGGGAAAGCGGCGGAAATTCCGCCGGAAAGATCGACAAATCCGCCGAACGGGTGTATAGTAAGAAAGAGACACCCCAACCAAATTGTATGGAGACCGATTATGAATCAGTGGATGGAACGCAATGCAAAGTATACGCTGGTCGATGCCGACAGCGAATTTTCGATCGCTTTCGCCGGGATGAAATTCGAAGAGCCCGATCTGAAGGCGCTCGCGCCGAAGTTCGAACGGGCGGCGCGCGAGATGGCGCGGATCGAGGCCGGCGAGATCAAGAATCCGGATGAACACCGCAAAGTGACCCATTTCTCCGACCGGCGGAGCTATCCGGGAAGCGAACTTTTCCGTTCGGTGCAGGCCTTTGCCGAAGGGGTGCGTTCCGGCAGGATCACCGGGGAGACAGGCAAGAAGTTCGACGCGGTCGTGGTCAACGGCATCGGCGGTTCGGCGCTCGGGCCGCAGCTGATGCAATTCGCGATCAACGGTCCCTACTGGAATGAGAAGAGCGAGGCGCAGCGCGGCGGCTACCTCAAGATCTACTTCCTTGACAACACCGATTCGGCGGAGTTCGCCGACCTGCTCGAAGTGATGGATCCGGAGCGGACCCTCCACCTGGTGATTTCGAAGTCGGGCGGCACGCAGGAGACGAAGAACAACATGATTGCGATGGAGAATTTCTACGCGTCGAAGCAGCTCTCCTTCGCCCATTTTGCCGCCGCGATCACGATGAAGGGGAGCGAACTCGATTGCCACGCTCGCGAGAACAACTTCCTCGCGATCTTCGAGATGGCCGAATCAATCGGCGGACGCACCAGCGAGACCAGCATCGTCGGACACGTTCCGGCGGCGCTGACCGGGGTGGATTTCGCATCCTTCCTGCAGGGAGCCTGCCGGATGGATGAGTGGACCCGTACTGCGGAGCCGGAGAAGAATCCGGCGATGATGCTCGCCTCGATGTGGTATATCGCCGGGAAGGGCAGGGGGGACCGCAACATGGTAATCGTGCCCTATTCCGACCGGCTGGTGCTGCTGTCACGCTATCTGCAGCAGCTGGTGATGGAGAGCCTCGGCAAGGCGCTCGACCTGGACGGGAAAGAGGTCCATCAGGGGCTGAACGTCTTCGGCAACAAGGGCGGCACCGATGCGCACGCCTTCATCCAGCAGCTCAACGACGGGCGCGACGACTTCTTCGCCACCTTCATCGAGGTGCTCAAGGATGCGGAAAAGCTCCCGATCACCGCCAATACCGAGATGGGGACCTATCTGCACGGCTTCCTCGAGGGGCTGAGCGCCGCTCTGCGCGGCAAGGGTCGGCAGATCATCACGATCCGGGTGCCGGAGGTGAACGCCTTTACGCTCGGCATGCTGATCGCCCTCTACGAGCGCGCGGTGGCGATCTACGCGGAATTCATCAACATCAACGCCTTCCACCAGCCGGGAGTGCAGGCCTACAAGCTGGCGGCGAAGGGGATTCTCGCGTTGCGTGAGAAGGTGCTTGCGAAGCTGAAGGAGCTCGGTCCGGTCGAGGGGACCGCCGCCGAAATCGCCGCGAAGGTCGGCGAACCGGATCAGGCGGTGGAGATCGGCGGGCTGCTCGACAAGGCGGCGGTGAACTGCTCCTGCGTGTCGCGCCGCTTCTGCGAAAAGTCCAACGCCTGGATCTATCGCATCGGCTGAACCTGGTGTCCGGAAGAGAGGCGGCGGTGCCGCTCCTCGCCGGTGAAGAGATAATCGGGCAGGAGAGGAAATTAAGAGATTTTCCTGATTTCCTCGTCCTCTCACACCACCGGACGCACGGTTCCGTATCCGGCGGTTCCAATCGTGTTGGACTTCTACAGCTTCGCGTCCAGCAAGGACACCCCAGTCCCAGATTGTCAAAGCAGCGTTTCGGGAATGCTTCGTTCCTGTGCGAGTCCATCATGCGCCGCGTCCGCTTAGAGGAACGCAGACCACCCCGGGGAATGCGCACGACTTTCCCATGTATGCCCGGCCGATCTGCATGAAACGTTTCCGGACAGGGTTCGGACTTTGATGATTTTAGTCTTTCACGTTCCATGCCTCCTGCCGGCTCCTGTTCGCCGGGCCAATGCTTCGCTGTGGACTTTCTTCTGATTCATCCTCGCGGATGACACCAAAGTCCTGTTGCTGCAGCCTTCCCCCTGCCGGGCGGCTTCGGGACTTTCACCCGGCAGTCGTACGACATGCCGGGTGCACTAAAAAAGCAGCCAGGTTCGGCTGCTTTTTACGTGCCGGAATTCCCGGCTTTCCCATGAAGGCGGAATTACGCCTTGCTGACGCGCTCGGCGTACTCGCCGGTGCGGGTGTCGATCTTGACGATGTCGCCCTGGTTGATGAAGAGCGGCACCTGGATCTCGTAGCCGTTGTCGATTTTCGCCGGCTTGGTGACGTTGGTGGCGGTGTCGCCGCGGACGCCCGGCTCGGTCTCCACGATCTCCTTCTCGATGAAGGTCGGCAGCGTGATTTCAATCGGTTCGCCGTTGAAGAGAACGAAGTTGCAGAGGCTGTCCTCGATCAGGAAATAGGCCTGCTTGCCGAGGGTTTCCGCCGAGACGGCCATCTCTTCGTAGGTGTTCGGATCGCTGAAGATGTAGTGGTGCCCGTCGAAGTAGGAGTAGTACATCTCCCGCTCTTCGAGGTCCGGCTTCTCGATCTTGTCGGTCGGCCGGTAGGTCTTCTCCATGCCGGAACCGTTGATGAGATTCTTCAGTTTGCAGCGGTAGAGCGCGGTGCCCTTGCCCGGCTTGCAGAAATCGAACTCGGTAATGACCCACGGGGCGCCGTCGATCTGGATCTTCAGCCCTTTTTTCAAATCGGATGCGCTGAACATGTTTTTCTGACTCCTTCGAGAAACGGGGTTTCTGTCTCAGTTTAAATGACATCTGGATAATATACACCCGGATATGCGGTTTTTCAAGAGGCCGCGGCGGACTGCCGACTTGTTTCCGCCGCCATGCGTGGTATATTATGCGGAAACAGCTGTTCATTCAAATCTGTTCTGAGGGAAAAATGAGCCAGGAAAGTCGCGTCAATCTCGAAGTCAATCTGAATACTCTGACGGCGAATTTCATGGAGATCCGGCGCCGGGTCTCCCCCTGCCGCCTGATGGCGGTGCTCAAGGCGAACGCCTATGGCCTCGGCGTGCTGCCGGTGGCCGAGGTGGTGAAGGCCGCCGGAGCGTACGCCTTCGGCGTCGCGGAGATCAACGAGGCGCTCGAACTTGCCCCGCTCGGACTGCCGGTCCAGATTCTCGGCAACCTCCTGCCCGACGAGATCGCCCCGGCGGTGGAGCACGGCATCGTCTGCCCGCTCAACGATCTGGAGATGGCGAAAAAAATCAGCGCCGAAGCGGTGCGTCAGAACCGGCACGTCCGCTGCGCCGTCACGGTCGACTCCGGCATGGGGCGGCTCGGCATGCCCGCCGAAAACGCCGCGGAACAGATCCTCGCCATGCGCACACTCCCCAACCTCGATATTCAGGGAATCTATTCGCACTTCTCCAGCGCCTTCTGGCGCTATGACGACTACAGCCTCGGCCAGCTCGCCGCCTTCAAGGTGCTGCTCGCGCAGCTGGCACGGGAGGGGATGACGTTTCCCGACATCCACATGGCCGCGAGCGACGCGCTCAACAACTTCCCCGAAAGCACGCACGCGCCGTTCACCGTCGCGCGCTGCGGCATCAATATGTACGGCTATTACGACAACGAGGTGCGCCAGTCGATGCGGCTCTCGCCGGTGGTCGAACTCAAAACCCGGCTCGCCGCCGTGCGGGTGCTGGCGGCGGGATCGTGCATCGGCTACGGCCGAATGCACCGGCTGGCCCGCCCGACGCGGGTGGGAACCATCGCCGCCGGGTACGCCGACGGGCTGCCGCTGGCGCTCTCCAACCGGGGCTACGTGCTGGTCAACGGCGAACTCTGTCCGGTGCTGGGGCGTATTTCGATGGACTACACCACCATCTCTCTGGAGAACGCGCCGGAGGCGAAGCCGGGCGACGAGGTGGTCTGCATCGGCCGTCAGGGGGACCGCTTCATCCCGTTCGAGGAGTGGGCGCAGCTCAAGGGAACCCACGTCTACGACCTGCTCTGCTCGATCGGCATGCGGGTGCGACGCCGCTATCTCGGGCGCTGAACGCCCGCGCCTGCCGGGAAAAAGTACGCCGCGGAATTGATTTTTTCCATCAGGGGGGATAAATTAAGGCGAGACAGTCAGATACGGATTTTTTTATGCGTACTTTTTTCTGCGAAACGATCCCGGCGCCGGGCGAGGCGGTCGAACTCGAAAAGAGCGAGTTCGATCATCTTTTCCGCATCCTCCGGGCCGCACCGGGCGATGAGGTTGCGCTTTTCGACGGGCGCGGCGTCTGTGCTTCCGCCCAGGTGGAACCCCGTCGCACGCTGGTGGTTCGGGAGCGCCGCCGGGAGCCGGAGCCGGCAAGGCGGCTCCATCTCTGCTGCGCGGTGCCGCGCCGGGCGAAGTTCGACGTGTTGCTCAAGCAGGCGGCCGAGCTGGGGGTCTGGTCGATCCGTCTGCTCCGCTGCGAACACTCGGTGGCGCAGCCGGAGGGGAGTGGCCGCTGGGGAACGCTGCTCCGCGAAGGGTGCAAGCAGTCGAAGAACCCCTTTCTTCCCAGGATCCTGCCGATGGTGACTCCGGCGGAGGTGCTGGAGGAGATCCGGGGGCGGAACATCCGCGCCTTTTTCGGTGCGGTCGATGCCGGGAAGACGTCGGAGCGGGAGTCCGTCGAAGGGGGGGAGGATTTCGTCTGGCTGGTCGGGCCGGAAGGAGGATTCACCTCGCAGGAGGAAAAGGCGTTCCTTGACGCGGGAGTTCGCGGGCTCAATCTCGGCCCCTACGTGCTCCGGCTGGAGACGGCGGCGGTCTGCGGACTGGCGGTATTGCGGCGGATGATGGCGGAGGAGGAGCGCCGATGAGAGCGATTTTTCTGCTGCCGCTCTTGCTGCTGCTCTTCGCCGCCGGGTGCGGCGAGGGGGATATCCGCCGGGATCCGCTGATGATTCAGGGGGACCGCAGCCGCCGCGAGGGAAATATCGAGGCGGCGGAACGGTTCTACCGGCGGCTGGTCGAGCGCCGTCCGGATGCGCCGGAGGCGAATCTCGCGCTGGCGACCCTTTATGACGAGGCGCTGGCCGATCCGGCGTCGGCGCTCTACTTCTACCGGCGTTATCTGGCGCTGGCGCCCGACTCCTCCGACCGGCAGACGGTCGAGGCCTACTGCCGGATGACCCGGGCGAAACTCCTGCGCGAACTCTCGCGCGAGGAGCTGCCGTCGCTCCCGGCGGATGAGCTGGAGCGCCTGACGGAGGAGAACGCCGCGCTCCGCCGCCGGATCGCGTTTCTCAAGCGCTACATCATGGACCGGCACAAGGCGCAGCTCCGGGGCGCGTCGGCGCAGGCGTCCGCGTCCGCGTCGGCACCGGCGCAGACTCCGCCGCAGCCGGTTGAAGTGGAGCGGATCTATACGGTCCGGGCCGGGGACACGCCGGGGGCGATCGCCCGCCGGTTCTACGGTTCGGCGTCGAAGTACCGGCTGATTATGGAGGCGAACCATCTCGGCAGTGCCGCCGGGCTGCAGGTCGGGCAGAAGCTGCGGATTCCGCCGGAACGGCCGGGAGAAGTTACGGAGAAGAGATGATGAAGATTGTGACGTTGCTGACGGTGACGGCGGTCGCGCTTCTGGCGTGGACGGCGGGGTGTGCTCTGATGGGACCGGGGTATGTGGAGCCGGCGGAGTATGATCTTGCCGATCCGCCGGAGGAGGCCCGGCCGATGGCGGCGATGGTCCGGTTCGGCGTCTTCCGGAACGTCTCCGGCGCGGATCGGCGCTTCCTGATCCGGGCCGAAAACGACCGGATGCTGACCGACGAGTACAACCGCTGGCTGGTGAGTCCGGAACTGCTGATCGAACGGCGGCTCCGGGCGGCGATGCCCGATCCGGCGGAGATCCGCCGGAGCGGCGAAACGGTCCGGCTCAGCGGTACCGTCTACCGGTTCGAGCTGAATCGGAAACGGAAGCTGGCGGTGGTCGGCGTCGACTATTCCGCCCGTCTCCCCGGCGGCGCCTCGCTGGAGCGCAGCACCCTGTGCGAAGCGCCGCTCCGGGATGACTCTCCGGCTTCGGCGGTCCGGGCGATGTCGCTGGCGGTGGAGAAATCGACCGCCGCGGCGAAACTGCTGGTGACCGAACTGCTCAGAAATGAGGCGGAGAGTGCGAAAGCCTCTCCGGAAGAGAAACAAAATTAAAGCGAACGCGAATCCATAAAAACAACGCGGCCGCCACGCGGCCCATGGGAGAAAACGAATGGAACATCTCAATGTACCGCCGGTCAATCATGTGAAAGTCCTCGACGGCCAGGGGTGGGTCGGCCTGATCGATCACCTCGGTTCGGAGGCGACGATCGTCAACGCCGCCCGGGTCTCCTTCGGCAAACTCAAGCAGACGATGGACGAGCGCGATATCGGGCTCTTGAACTACCTGATCGAAAACCATCACACCAGCCCGCTCGAGCACGTCGTCTTCACCTTCAGCGTGCATTGTCCGCTGTTCGTGCGGGGGCAGTGGCA
>CAZPWP010000033.1:0-2358 GCA_964590295.1 uncultured Victivallis sp. | reverse complement strand
CGCCAGTCGGAGGACAACCGGCAGGCCTCCTTCTTCGATCCTTCGTTCGGCGGAGAGGAGCTCAAGGCGAAGATCGACGCGCACAACCGCGCCGGCCTGAAGCTCTACGAGCATCTGCTGGAGGCCGGCGTCTGCCGCGAACAGGCGCGCGGCGTCCTTCCCCAGAACATGATGGTCACCTTCTGGGGCACGGTCGATCTCGGCAATCTGCTCCACTTTCTCGAACTGCGCGACAGCGATCACGCCCAGTCGGAGATCCGCGAATACGCGAAGGCGATCAAGACATTGATCAAGCCGATCGTTCCCAACGTCGCCGCCTACTTCACGAAGAAGGGGCAGACGTGGTGACGAGGAAATCGGCTCCGCCGGTCATCGCCGTGACGGCAGGCGATCCCGCCGGAATCGGTCCGGAGCTGGCGGTGCGCGCCGCGGCCGATCCCCGTTTCGCCGGGCGGGTGAAGTTCCGTCTTTACGGCGAGCCGTCGATCCTCGCGGAGGCGGCGAAGCGCTGGAGCGGCGGCGTTCTGCCGGAGGTCTGCTCCGCCGGAACCCTTCCCTTCGCGGAGCTGGCGGTCGGCAAAGCGTCGGCGCGCTGCGGCAAGCTCGCCTATGACGCGCTCACGATGGCGACGCTCGATGTGCTTGCCGGGAAGGCAGGTGCACTGGTCACCGCTCCGATGAACAAGTATTCGGTCAACCTGGCCGGAATTCCCTTCACCGGCCACACCGAACGGATTGCCGAGCTGTGCGGCACCCGGAGTTTCGTGATGATGCAGTCCGCCGGGAGTCTGCGGATGGTTTTCATCACCACTCACATCCCGCTCGCGAAGGTGCCGCGGCAGGTCACCTTCGCGCGGATCGTCGAAGTGACCCGTCTGCTGAATCAGGTGATCCGGCGCGAAGGGGTCGCCCGTCCGCGGCTCGCCGCTGCCGCCCTCAATCCGCACGCCGGGGAGAACGGCTGCATGGGCCGGGAGGATGAGGAGACGGTCAAGCCCGCGCTCGCCGCGCTCCGGGCGGAGGGGATCGACATCGACGGACCGTTTCCGCCCGACACGCTTTTCATCGAGGAGACCCGCCGCCGCTACGACGGGATCGTCTCGATGTACCACGATCAGGGGCACATTCCCTTCAAGATGCTCGCCTTCGACCGCGGCGTCAATTCGACGCTCGGGCTGCCCGTCGTGCGGACCAGTCCCGACCATGGCACCGCGTTCGACATCGCCTGGAAAGGGGTGGCCGGAACCGGCAGCTTCTACGCGGCGATCGAACTTGCGCTGCGCCGCATCTCCTGAACCGGCCGGGCCGGGGCGTTTCGCCGTAGAGGCGCGGCACGAGATCGTAGACCATGCTGTCGGTGACGTGAGAAACCGGGCGGGCGACCGGAATGATCGAATTCTCGCGCACCAGAATCGGCAGTGTCTCCTCATCCGGGGGAGGGGGACTTCGCTCCGGAACAGCTCTCCGGTGTAGTAGTCGCGTCATCCTCCCGCCGGCAGCATCAGAACAGACAATTCGGCTGCTGCCGTATCCGCTTCTCATTTTCGAAACGGAATAACCGGTCGATGAAACCGGGTTGCCGCTCACGCTGCTTCCCGGGAGGGCGGCGCATACATGGCTCCCGGGAAAGAGTCATTGTCCGCATGTGCCCTGTGCCTGTTTGCAAGACGCCAGTCGTCAGCAACAGTCCTGTCGACGAAGCTTTCGAACCCCGGCACGGACCTCCGTCATACTTCTCGTTCCGGCGGAAGCGTCTGCTGGCTTTTTCGGAATGCGCGCGGCGATGTGCCGTAGACACGCCGGAATGCATGAGAAAACGCCAGCGGATCGCCGTAACCGACCCGTTCCGCAATGTGACCGATGCGCAGAGTGCTGTTTCGCAGAAGTTCCGCGGCGGTTCGCATTCTCAGACCGGTCAGATAGGTGCGGGGCGTCGTCCCGAGATGGCTGCGGAACAAGCGTTCCAGTGTGCCGACAGTCGTGTTAAGGCGCCGGACAATATCGGAAATATCCTCTTCGCCCGCAATATTGAGGGTGAGAAAACGCCGGGCACGCTCGAAAAGCAAAGATTCCCCGTGCGGCACGGAACGCGCTATCAGGTTGAGCAGCTGGTATCCGATGCCGCAGATTTCCGGCTCCGAACCGGGGACCTTGTTTTTCAACAGCGGAATTAATTTTCGGATCTGCACAAGAATTTCTTCGGTGTCTTTAATGAGGATTTTTTCCGGCTCGATCAAACGAAAAGCGGAGAAGATTGCGTGAACCAGTTCTCCCGTGAAGGTGCAGCTGGCTTTGTGACAGAAACCGCACTTGCCGGTCTGCAGCGAAGAGTCATTGCCGGCGACAAGCACGGTCGCT
>CAZPWP010000032.1:0-12696 GCA_964590295.1 uncultured Victivallis sp. | reverse complement strand
ACCTCTTCCGGACGTTCGTCGATCAGCAGGATGATCAGCTTCACCTCCGGATTGTTCGCCCGGATGCTGTTGGCGATTTTCTGCAGCAGCACGGTTTTTCCGGTCCGCGGCGGCGCGACGATGAGTCCGCGCTGCCCCTTGCCGATCGGCGTGACCAGGTCGACGATCCGGGTCGAATAGTCCGCCGGATCGCGCTCGAGCACCAGCCGCTGGGTCGGAAAGCAGGGGGTCAGGCTGTTGAAGGGGATGATCTCCTTCTTGCGCTCGGGCGAGTCGTTGTTGATGCTTTCGACCTTGAGCATGGCGAAAAAGCGCTCCTTCTCGCGCGGAGTGCGGATCTGCCCGGCGATGAAGTCGCCGGTCTTCAGCGCGAACCGCTTGATCTGGGAAGGACTCAGATAGATGTCCTCCGGGCAGGGCAGGTAGCTGTAGCTCGGGGAACGGAGGAAGCCGAAGCCGTCCGGCAGCACTTCGAGGTAGCCGGAACCGTACATCTGTCCGGATTTTTCGGCGTTGGCGCGGAGGATCTCGAAGATCAGCGTGGATTTCTCCAGTGCGCCGATTCCCTCGATCCCGAGTTCGGCACCCATCACCGCGAGTTCCGGCATCGGCTTCTCCTGCAGTTCGGAGATGTTGAGCGACGGCACGATGTGGTCGCGGCGGGAACCGTTGCCGTTGTTATTGCTGTTGTGATGGCGGTTCTGATTGTTCTCCTGCTCCTCCGCCGGAGCGGGAGGAACCGGTTCCGAGAGCTCTTCGATCAGGAGTTCGCGCATCACCTCCTCCGCCGACGGCTCGGGGGCGTTCTCTTCGCTGCGACGTTCGGCCTGCCGTTCGATGTTCTGGCGGCGGCGGTCCCCCTGACGGCGCATCGGTTTTTCCTCGTTTCCGGCCGGAGCGGCGCCGAAGTCGAATTCCGCTTCGACGACCGGTTTGTTCTTCACGCCCGGACGCCGCCCCCGGCGGCGCGGCGGCGTGTCGTTCTGACGGGGTTCCCGGGCGGCGTTGCCGTCCGGAATGAGATCGCGGGTTTCATCCATTTTCATTTCACCTTGTTTTGTGAGAATTGATTGATCAGCAGATTGATTTGTCGTTCGAGCTCCTCTGCCGGACCGTTGTTGATCAGCCCGTAGTCGGCGCGTTCAAGTTTGAGGTCGGCGGCGAGCTGCCGCGCCTCGCGTCTGCGGATTTCCGCATCGTCGAAGTTCCGTTTCCGGCGCAGCCGCTCCCGGCGGATCTCCGGCGCGCTCCACACGGCGGCGACCGCGTCGAACTTCCCGGCGAGATCCGCCTCGTACAGCAGCGGAATCTCGATGGCGGCGTCGATGCTGTCGCGACGGCACTCGCCGATCAGCCGGTCGAGTTCATCGGCCAGCAGCGGATAGACCATCGCGATGAGGGCGTCGAGTTCCGCCGAATCCGCGAAGACGATTGCCGCGAGCTTTCCACGGTCCACCTCGCCGGATCCGAGCAGGATCGCCTTTCCCCACCGCTCCGCCAGCTTCCCGGCGAGCGGACCGTCCGCCGCGTAAAATTTATGGCAGATCCGATCCGCGTCGGCGGTCCGCCAGTTGCGGGCGGCAAATACGGCGAGGACGGAACTTTTTCCGCAACCGAATGCACCGGTGATTCCAAGAATCATATCAATGTAAACTTTCCTCATCCGCGATCCGGATAGACGGAAGCACGGAAATGCAGAGGAATAAAAAAAATTGATTGGAAATAGAGATTATCGAACAGGTTTATCTTTACTTTAACTTGAAATATTTATTTTGCAAGTTAAGTTTAAAGAAAAATCAAAAAATTATCCCGCGGGAGGAGAAAAAGAGCTCATGCAGCAGAAAATTTTATCCGCGAAGGAACTCGGCTCCGGCCGCTTCCTCTCGCTGGTCGAACTGGAGTTTCAGGATGACCGGGGCCGGATCCGGCACTGGGAGAGCGTCAACCGCCTGGGCGGCACCGGGGCGGCTTTCATCATCGCCCGCATCGTGCCCGACGATGAGATTCTGCTGGTCCGGCAGTTCCGGCCGCCGGCGGGGAGGCGGATGCTGGAGTTCCCCGCCGGATTGATCGATCCCGGAGAGACCGCGGAGGAGACCGCTGTCCGTGAACTCTACGAGGAGACCGGCTACCGCGGGCGGGTGCTCGAAACCTTTCCGCCCGCCTGCAGTTCGCCCGGCCTCACCGGCGAGGCGATCAGCATGGTGCTGATGGAGGTGGACGGCGACGCCTGCCGCGGGGAGGAGATCCATCCCCATCCGGAGGATTCCGAGTCGATCGAATGTTTCCGGGTGGCGCTCCGGGAGCTGCCGGAGTTTCTCGTCCGGCAGGAACAGGAGGGGGTCGGCATCGATTCGAAGATCTACACCTTCGTGCAGGGAATGCGGATACGCGGCGCTTCCGGCGTCGCGGGATGAAGGGAAATCTCCCGCCGGGTGTTGTATTTATGCCGGAGTGGTGATATATTATCCCCCGCCGTGCCTTCACGGGAAGGCACGTGTTTTATGGAATGACGATGACACGGCGTTGAACTTTTTATGAATCAGGGGCGATACCTTTTTGACGGAGACGGTTACGATACTCCGGAGGATGTTTCAAAATCTCTGTTGTTCCGGATGCTGCTGGGCAGCCGGTGGTATTTTTACTGGAATAATTTCTGGATCTTCTGCCGGACCGGCCGGTGCGGCAGGTCCGGGAAATTGACCGCGGAGCGGCAAATCTACTTTTCCAACCTGAATCTGCGTCTGGTGGAGCGCTGCGGCGGCAAGGTGCACATCCGGGGGCTGAACCATCTGCGCGCTCTCGAGGGACGGCCGGTGGTGCTGATCGGCAACCATATGAGCCTGCTGGAGACGGCGTTGTTCCACTCGGTCATGCGCGGACTGGTGGATTTCACCTTCGTCATCAAGCAGTCTCTGATGAAGGTCCCCTTTTTCCGCAGCATCATGACCGCGCTGGGAGCGATTCCGATCGGGCGGGAGAATCCGCGCGACGATCTGCGGGCGGTGCTCGACGACGGGAGCGCCCTGCTGAGCGCCGGGCGTTCGATCGTGATCTTCCCGCAGTCCACCCGGAGCGAGATCTTCGAGCCGGAGAAGTTCAATTCCATCGGGATCAAGCTCGCCCGGCGGGCCGGAGTGCCGGTGGTGCCCTTCGTGCTGAAAACCGACTTTCTCGGGAACGGAAAACATTTTCGTGATTTCGGCCCGGTCCGGCCGGAGCGCGAGGTGTGGTTCGAATTCGGGCCGGAGCGCGAAGTCGAGGGGAACGGGCAGGCGCTGCAGCAGGAGATCATCGCGTTTATCGGCTCCCGCCTCACAGAGTGGCGGCGTCTGGAAGAGAAGAAACAATGACGGTTTGCTGTCATCATTAAAACTAATACGGGAGAACTGGAAGAATGGGGTTTGCGATTCCGGAGAAGATGCTGGCGTGGCGTCTCTACGGCGAAGGGATGGAGAATTTCGGCGACAATGACAAGCCGTGCGAGCTGCCGGTACCGGAGATTCGCGAGGACGAACTCCTGGTCCGGATTGATGCGATCGGGCTCTGCTTCTCCGATGTGAAGCTGATCCGCGCGGGCGAGGCCCATCCCCGGGTCATCTCGAAGGATCTCCGGAAAGATCCGATCATTCCCGGCCACGAGGCGGTGATGACGGTCGTCAAGGTCGGCTCGAAGCTCACCGGGAAGTTCCAGGTCGGGCAACGCTACATCATCCAGGCCGACATCTATGTGAACGGCAAGGGATTCGCCTACGGATACGCCATCAACGGCGGCATGGCGCAGTACAGTGTCCTCGACCAGCGGGTTCTCAATGGTGACGAAGGGTGCTACCTGCTGCCGATCTCCGATTCGATGCCCTCCGCCGTCGCCGCGCTGCTCGAGCCGTGGACCTGTGTCCAGGCCAGCTATATGATCGAGAACCGCCGCGCGCCGCTCTCCAGCGGCAGGGTGCTGGTCGCCGCGGGCGACGATGCCGTCTATCCGGCCGGAGAACTGCTGCGGACGGCGAAACCCGCATCGGTGACCGGCTTCGGCATCTCCGCGGCCTGTCGCGAATCGCTCGAACGCGAACTCGGTGTCTCCGTCACGGTGGTGGAGGAGCTCGATCTGGAGGAAAAGTTCGACGACATCTTCCTGTGCAACCTCTCCGGAGCGACAGCGGAGGCGGCCTCCCGCCTCGCCGCCCGCGGCGCGGTGATCAGTTTCATCGGCGGCTATGCCGGTACATCCGGCAGCTTCGATGTGGGGCGGATCCACTATGAGGGATTTTTCTTCCAGGGTGCTCCGGGTGCGGAACTCTCCGCCGCCTACGGGCGCAACGTGCGCAGCACGATCAAGCCGGGCGGCAGTTGCTGGCTGCCCGGCGGAGCCGGCGCGATGGGGCAGATGCACACGCAGCTCGCGGTGGAGAATCCGAACGGGCCGAAGCGCATCCTCGTTTCCGACATGGATCCGGCCCGGATCGCCAACGTCGAGCGGCAGCTCGGCGATACGATCCGGCGGCGCGGCGTCGAGTTCAAGGCGGTCAACCCGTCGGAGCTTTCGCCGGAAGAGTTCGACCGGGTGCTCCGGGAGTTCGCGCCGGAGGGCTTCGATGACATCATCATGCTGGTGCCGGTCGTGCCGGTGCTCTGCCACGCCGCCGGCTACCTCGGCAACGACGGTCTGATGAACATCTTCGCCGGAATCCCGGCGGGCAAGGTGGGGGTGCTTTCGATCGACGGCATCGTCAATCACGGTCACCGCTACATCGGCTCGAGCGGCAGTCGGACCGAGCATCTCCGCCATACGCTGATGCTGGCCGAGCAGGGAAAACTCAAGCCGGTGACCGCGCTCGCCGCCATCGGCGGAATGAAGGAACTCAAACACGGGCTGCAGGCGGTGATCGATGCGAAGTTCCCGGGCAAGACGGTGATTCTGCCGAACTGCCCGGATATGCCTCTGGTGCCGGTTTCGGAGCTCGCCTCGCTGTCGCCCGATGTGGCCTCCACGTTGAACTGCAGCGGGCATTACTCGGCTGCGACGGAGGCGGAACTCAATGCCCGGTATGGAGCAGGAAAATAATCCTCTAACTGCGGGAGTCTCTTAACTTGTTGTCGAAAAAAGGAAAATACCTGATCGCACTGGCGGTAACCGCGCTGCTGTGTTCCGCCGTGCAGGCGGCCGGGCTGCCGGTTTCACGGATGAAGTTCAGTTCGCTCAAGCGGATCAAGGCGGATAACTGGAACATCGTCGGGCAGAACATCGTCGTCCGGGGCAATGTCTACGTGCCGTTCGGCGACTTTGAGATTTTCGCCGATCAGGCGGTGATCAACGTCGAGAGCAAGGATATCGAAGCGACCGGGAACATCCGTTTCTTCCGCTGGGTGAGCGCCGGCGGCAGTGTCGATGCCGTGAAGCTCGCCCGGCTGGAGACCGCGCCGAACATTCTGGTTTCGATCAGCGGCATTACCGGAAATATCTGGGGGGAGAAATCCATTTCGGTCAGTGCCTCCGGCATCAGCGACAACATGCAGGCCGAGCGGCTGGTCGGAAACCTTGAGACCGGATATTTCTTCTTTGAGAAGGCACGGCTCAAGTTTCAGAGTTTCGTCTGCAAGGCGGAGACCGGTGAACGCAAGCCGGACGGCGTCATCGTCGTGAGGAATGCCGAAGTGAGCGCCTGCGAATATCTGGAAAACGACAATGCCCACTATTCGATCAGCTGTTCCGAGGCCAAATTGACGCCGCATGCGACCGAGTTTTACGGGCTGGACAATATCGAAAAGGATATCGGCGATCATACGATTTTGATCTTCAACGGCTTTGCCCGGGTTTACGGAGTTCCGGTGCTCTGGATGCCGGTGTTTTACAAGCCGAAGGATGAATCGCCGGGGCTCTTCGGCATGCAGGCGGGTAAAAACGGTTCCTGGGGATACTATCTTCTGACCTATAAAAACTTTGTTTTGTCGGAATATCCGTACGCGTCGGTCAAACTGATGGCGGACTATTATACGAAGCGCGGATTCGGTTACGGGGCGACCTCGGTGATCGCCACGGAAGAGTCGCGAACTGAAATTTTCGCCTACAGCATCTACGACAGCGATGTCTACGCCAAAGACGATTACTATCTCTACCGGTTGAAGATTCCTTCCGCCCGTTACGACTTCCGGATCAGCAATGTGACGCACATCACCCCGCGGCTGGACTTCCGCGGCGTCTTTGAGTTGAGCAGCGACCTCTATTTCACGCGTGATTTTTTCAATGCGCGTTATTCGGCTGATCCGCAACCGGCGACCTATGCGGCGCTGGAGCAGCAGTTTGACCACTTCAGCGCGTCATTCTACATCCGGCCCCGGGTTAACAGTTTCTACACGACGGTCGAGCGGCTGCCCGGATTTCAGCTCTCGGTGCCGCGGCAGGAACTCTTCGGTACCAACTTCTACTATCAGGGTGATTTCTCGATGGATTACCTGAAGATGAACTGGATCGATTTCGACCGGAATTTCGGGCTGGACGGAAAAGAGCACCATGTGTCGCAGGATTACCTCAACCGGTCCGTGCTGAAAAACTATGAGTCGTTCCGGCTCGACAATGTCAATTTCCTCTACTATCCGCTGCGGCTCGACTGGTTGACGATCGTTCCCCGCGCCGGATTCCGGATGACCGCCTATTCGCGGACCTCCAAAACCAAGGTGGACGAGGATGCTCTGGCAAATCTTTTCCGTGCTGCCGACCCGGAAAGTACCGGTCCGATTCCGGTAATCAATTACGACGACAAGGGGAACAGTAAGCTGCGGTTCGCCGGGGAACTCGGCGTGGAGGCGTCGACCAAGATCCACAACACCTGGCAGGATGTCAAGAGCACCTGGCTGGTGCTGGATGGATTGCGTCACGTGATGCAGCCTTATGTGAACTACACGTTCATCCCCAAGCCGACGGTGGACCGCGACCGGCTCTACTATTTTGACGACATCGACCGGATCGACGAGCAGCACTTCGTCCGTCTCGGCGTGAACAACCGTCTGCAGACCCGTTCCGGGAATTCCATCCGCGATTATGTCCGGATGGAGAACTATTTTGACATCTACTTCAACAAGTCGGACAATCATCAGAACCGGCTCGGTGAGTTCTGCACAATTCTGACCGCGACTCCCTTCAAGGGATTTTCGATCAACACCCTCTTCGCGCTCGACATCGGCGACAACAATGAAGAGCTCCCGGAGGTATACCGTCGCGGCAGACCGGCTGGGCACCCGGGCATCAATCTCAAATGGCTCAACCGGTGGAACATTTCATTAAGCTATTCTCCGGCGCAGGATTACACCTTCTCACTTTCCTACAACTACCATCGTCCCTACAGTACACGCAGCGCCTACTCAATGGGATCGACATTGACGCAGCTTGAGGCCGGATCGTTTTTCGACAAGAACTTCGACGAGTACAGCGAGACGTTGAACTTCGGATTCAAGCTGCCGCTGACTCCGGACCGGCGCACCTTCGGCGCTTACCGGATCACCTACGATCTTCAGGAGGGAGCCATCGACAACCACGGTTTCATGATCACCCGCAATTTCCACTGCTGGGAATTGGTGATCGGCCTGGAATTCGAGCGCGACGACGACGACAAGAAGTTCGATACTTCGTTCACCTGCATGGCGTACCTGACCGGACTGACAACTCCGCTGCAGACCGGGCAGAATACCATTTTAACCGCCGCCGACCGCGAGATGCGTACGCCCGGAGCGTTGGGGCAGCAGATAGGATTCTAAGAGTATGTTCATTGTCACTGGCGGCTCCGGCCTGATCGGGAGCGCTCTGATCTGGGGGCTGAACCGGACCGGAATCGACGACATTCTGGTGGTCGATCACCTGGGAAACACCACCGACAAGTGGAAGAATCTTGCACCGCTGCGTTTCAGTGACTACATGGAGCGCGACACCTTCCGGGAGATGCTCCGCGCGGGGAAGTTTTCCGGCTGCCGCATCGAAGGAGTGCTCCATATGGGGGCCTGTTCCGCGACTACCGAACGCGACGCCTCCTATCTCATCGACAACAATTTCAAGTGCACCTGTGCGCTGGCGGAGTTCTGCATCGGCGCCGGAATCCGTTTTCTCTACGCGTCGAGCTGCGCGACTTACGGGGACGGCAGCCGCGGTTACGTCGACGATGAGTCGAAGATAGAGGAGCTCCGGCCGATGAACATGTACGGCTACTCCAAGCAGCTCTTCGACCTCTGGGCGAAGCGGCGCGGCTATCTGAAGAGCATCACCGGCTGCAAATTTTCCAACGTCTACGGACCGAACGAGCGGCACAAAGGGAACATGCGCAGCGTGGTCTGCCGCGCGTTCGAGCAGATCACCGCGACCGGGAAGCTCCAGCTCTTCAAATCCTACCGGCCGGAGTACGCCGACGGCGAACAGAAGCGGGATTTTCTCTACGTCAAGGACGCGGTGCGCATGGTGCTCAACCTCTTCAACCGCCCCGCCGCCGTCGGCCTCTACAACATCGGCAGCGGGCGGGCGGAGACCTGGAATGCGCTTGCCCGCGCCTCATTCTCCGCGCTCGGCCGCCCGGTGGCGATCGAATACATCGAGATGCCGGAGTCGCTCCGGGACCGTTACCAGTACTATACCCGGGCGGAGATGGGGAAATACCACGCGCTTGGATTTGCCGATGAGGCATCCAGCCTGGATGAGGCGATTGCCGACTACATGAAGTATATGCTTAACGGCAGTTATCTGGGGGATGAATGCGTGAAGTGAGACGCAGTTCCGCCGGACTGGTTCTCGAAGATGCGGTAAATGCCATGACAGCGATCGAATCGGAGGGGGTCAGCCTGGATGATGTGCTCGACTTCCGGCTCGCCCATCCGGAATTCCGTCGGACGGTGAGCAGTCTGCTCTTTCAATATTTCCGGCGCAAGCGTTTCATCGACGGGTGGATCGCCCGGCTGGCGCCGCGTCCGCCCCGTCCGCCGCTGCGGCGGGTACTGGCGGCAGCGCTCACCCAGCTGCGTTTCCAGACCGGAATCGCGCCGCAGTCGGCTGCCAATGTCGCCGTCGATTTCGTCAAGGCGGGCGGGCATTGTTCGGAGAGTCGTTTCGTCAATGCGGTGCTGCGCAACGCGCTCGGGGCGATACCGCCGCTTTCGGATGAACCGGCGGAAGTTCTGCCTCCGGCGCTCTTCCGGCGCTGGAATGCCCGGTTCCGGCCGGAGGAGCTGGAGGCGCTGATCGAGGCGTTTCTGATTCCTGCGGGGTTCACCTTTCGCGCGGAACGGGATTTCGTGCCCGGGGTGCTGGCTTCAGCCGGAATTCCGGCATACGGAAAATTCCGGTTTTACTTCTCCGAAGATCCCGGGCGGGTGCTCGGGTCGGAGGCGCTCCGGCGGGGGGAGATCTACATTCAGGATCCCGCCGCGTCGCTGGCGCCGTCGCTGCCGGATTTTTCCGGGGTGCGGAGCATTCTCGACCTCTGCGCCGCGCCCGGCGGAAAATCGCTGATGCTCGCCGAGCAGATGGAGCCCGGCGCAACGCTGGTTGCCGCCGACCGTTCCGCGCGGCGGCAGCGGCTGACGGCGGATAACTTCCGCCGCCGCGGATTGAATTTCACCATCCTGACTGCGGAACCGCATGAGGTGACCGGCGAATTCGATCTGGTGCTTGCCGATGTGCCGTGTTCGAACACGGGGGTATTCCGTCGTCGGCCCGATGCGCTCTGGCGGTTCAACGGCAGCGAACTTGCCCGGATCCTGCGTCTGCAGGAGGAGATTCTCAATGCGGCCGCTTCGCGGGTGGCGCCCGGCGGGCAGCTGGTCTACAGCACCTGCAGCATCGAACTGGAGGAGAACGCGCTTCAGGTGGAGCGGTTTTTGAGCGGCCATGCAGACTTCCGCAAGGTGAGCGCCCGGCAGATCCTGCCTTCGGTCGAGAGTGACGGCGCTTACGCCTGCCTGCTGCGCCGCGCCTGAGACGGTGTCGAGCCGTTCTGCCGGTTTTCCCGGAAACTCCGGATGGGGTTGATTTTTTCCCGGATAGTGAAGTCAACCGCACGAAAGGAGTTTTTATGGATCTCACCCGCCCCGATGTCGCAGCGGAGACGCTGGAGACGGTCAATACCGCCGCGGCGGCCCGCCGTTCCGTCATTCACGCCGCGACGCGGGCCGGACAGAGAGTGTGGCGGGCGGAGTTTCCGCTTTGCGCCGCCGTTCTGGCGGTGCCGGGCGTGACGCAGCGGTAACCGCGCCTACCTGCCGAGTTCCGCCGGGTCGAAGGATTTGTCCAGCGCCGCGATCGCCGGAAGCCACGCGTCACGGAAGCGCCGGTAATCGAAACGGGGATATCCGGTGACCGCGTGGTTGACGCCGCGGGTCCCGTCCTCGAGATTCCACTCCAGCAGCCAGAGATCCTGTGCGGTCGAACTGCCTTCGAGTTCGCCGAGTTCGGTGACCGTGCCCGGTTCGAGGCGGAATTCCGCTTGGAAGAGGGTCCGTCCGGAGCCGGATTCGGTGATCCGGCACCTGCCGGAGTGAAGGGTGCGCGAGTCGTTGGCGGCGACAATCCGGTGTTTCCAGGCGTCCGGTTCGCAGACGATGACGGCGACATCCTGCTGAAGGCGGCGGATGAAATGGAAGGCCAGTTTTCGTTTTCCGTAGTAGTCAACCACTGCATCGGAGAACTGCGGCCAGCAGTCAATCAGGTTCCACCAGACCAGACCGGAACGTTTCGGATTGGAACGGAAGAGTTCGATCAGATATTTGAGCGCCTCGGCCTGGCAGAGCTGGCTGGCGGCGGCGAAATTCTCCAGATCCTCCGGATGAAATCCGAAGAGCTCCTCGATCTGCCTGCTCATGATGTCCACCCGGAAGTTGAATGCATCGCTGTCGGGCAGGAAAGGATTGCTGGCGTGGTAATACCACTGCGGATTTCCCAGCGGCGGCCAGAGCGCATCCTCCGGAATGAAACGGCGGATTGACGAGGCGTTCGGGGAACCGTGATAGCCGGTTTCACTGAGAAACGAGGCGAGCGTGTTCCGGTAGAAGTCGCTTTTGAAATAGTCCCGCGGTCCCCACAGATGCTGTTCGGGGGCGAGTTTGTGCAGCTGCGCGGTGTCGGCTCCGGTTGCGACGGCGGCGGCGATCGCTTCCGGCGAATAGTAGGGGGAGCTTGCCAGATAGGGACGGAAGGGATCGTTTTCCCTGCAGACCGCCGGGAGCACTTCGCGAGTGAGGAGATTGAGATTGGGATCCCGTTCAATACCGCCCCAGGCGGGGACGCAGTCACATTCGTTGTCGCCCGCCCAGAGGACGATCGACGGGTGCTGCCGCAGCATCCGGACCACGCACTCCGCCTCCTCCCGGATGACCCGGCAGAACTCCTCGTCATTCGGGTAGAGGGCGCATCCCATCATGAAATCCTGCCACACCATGAGGCCGCGCCGGTCGCACTCATCGTAGAACTCCTGCGGTTCGTAGAGGTTGCCGCCCCAGACGCGCAGCAGGTTGCAGTTCAGCTCCTCAGCCAGCTTGAAGATGGTGCCGAACCGTTCCCGGTCGCGGGAGTGGAGGGCGTCGGCGGGCACGTGGTTGGTGCCGAACACCCGGACCGGCGTGCCGTTGATGAGAAACTGGAAATCCGGTTCCGGCGACGGGGTCGCCATCGGTTTCATCTTGAGCTGGACAGTGCGGATCCCGAAGCGGAAACGCTCTTCGAAGAGCAACGCTCCTGCACCGTTCCGGAGCCGGACGGTCACGTCGTAGAGCGCCGGTTCGCCGTAGTGGCGCGGGAACCAGAGTCGGGGCTTTTCCACCGTGACCGGAACGATTCCCTGCGCCGACCAGACCGCGCTCTCCGCGTGCCAGCGGGAGTCGCCGCACTCGCCGTCGAGCGTCAGTCGCAGCCCTTCCGCGGCGGGATCGGCGACGGTGAGCTTGTAACAGTAGCGCAGCTGAGCCTGCCCGGGGGCGAGACGGACCGTCTGGAGGAATCCCTCGTCGAGCCGGTCGGCGGGACGCTCCTCGATCCGGACGCTGCGGAAAACTCCTCCCAGCGCCAGCCGCGGCGTGATATCCCATCCCCAGGCGTGGGCGGGTTTGCGGATCCGCGACGCCTCGTAGTTGAAGGGGAAGCAGCTGAACATCTCGGCCCGCATCGGCTGGCGGCGGAACTGGTTGTTGGCGCTGGCGAGGTGAATGGCGATCCGGTTGGTTCCCCGCCGCACCAGTTTGCCGATGGGGAATGTGTGCGGAATGAGGGCATTGTCGCAGGAGCCGGCCGGTTTGTCGTTGATCCAGATGGAGCCGAAGCAGTCGAGGCCGTCGAGATGGAGCAGCAGGTCGCGTGCTTCTCCGTCGTATTCGAACTTCCGTTCGTAGAGCCACTCATAGAATTCGTAGGGGCGGAGCTGTTTCGCATTCATCGCGAAGAAGGGATTTCCGACCCGGCCCGCACGGAACAGTTCCAGCTCCAGATTGCCGGGCACGGCGGCGCAGGTGGTGAATTCCGCCCGTTCGAAGTGCGGTTCCGGGACCGCGTCGACAGATTCTTTCCGGCCGCTCAGCCGCCATTGGCCGTCGAGCGAAAGACAGAACCTTTCCATACCGCATTTTCTCTCTGTAAACGTTGACGGATCGTTCTTTCTGCCGGTTTCATGACCTTTAATCATATTTTGTTATTGTCCCAGATTTTGTGAAGGAATGGATGCCTTGTCAATG
>CAZPWP010000031.1:0-12733 GCA_964590295.1 uncultured Victivallis sp. | reverse complement strand
TTGTTGGCCCGCACCACATCCGGATGGATGTTGTAGAGGTAGAAGGCGGCGAAGATGATGAGCTCCAGACTCCAGATCATGTTGTGGGTCAGCAGCGCGATGCCGATGTCGATGGTCACGCTCTTCTGTTCCTCTTCGCGGTGGACCTGGAGCAGGCTTTTGACGGCGGAAGTGACGATGTCCCCCTTGCTGATGAGCAGATCCCCTTTGGCGATCTTTCGCGGCACGGCGGGAACCGCCGCCGCGGCCTCCTCCCGCACGGTCCGGGTGACCGCTTCGTCGAAATCGATGTCGCCGGATTTGCCGATCAGTTCCGCAGCGGTGCGGATGAATTCCGCGCGCATCGTCCCGGGGACCGCGCCCTGATCGGCGGGGAAGAGATTTTCGGCCAGTTCCGCGGCGGCGGAGGCGTTGTCCCACAGATCGGTGACCGCCCGTTCCTGAAGCCGCCGGTCGCCGACGGTGATGACCCTGATCCGCTGCCCGACGTTGCGCGCGGCCTTGTCGTCAGAGCCGATGATCCCCTGCCGGAGGATCATGCGCAGCCGGTTTTCAAAGTTTCCGAACCGCTCCTGCAGCTGGCGGAATTTGCCCAGTTCCTCCAGCAGCGGCGGCTGGAGCTGCGCCGCCAGGCGCGAGGGGAGCGAGGCGTCGTTCGGGACATATTTCTTCTTTTCATGTTCGAGGCGGAGCCGCTGTTCGACCGCCTTGAAGAACTCGGCGAAGTTGCGCGCAATCGTCTCGGACCGATTGGGGTCCACCCGGAAAAATTCCGGCTGCCGTTCCATCGCCGTCTGGCGGGCGCGGCTGAGCTCCTCCGCGTCGACGTAGTTGAAATCGCACGACGAGTGAAGCGTCCGGGTCGCTTCCTGCCCGATCACCCAGCCGGGATCGATGTTCTGCTGCAGCGCCGAGAGCGTCATCAGCACCGAACTCACCACCCAGACCATCACCAGAATGAAGACGGCGGGCGCGGGGGAACGGTCGATCGTATTGGCGAAGGAATCCCAGTCCACGAGGCGCCGCGGATTGATCGCCCCTTTGCGGCGGAGTTCCCGGCGTGCCTGATGGCGCTCGAACATCAAACGGAGACGGTTGAACATCGGTCACTTCTCCTCTCCGCCCGGCGCGGGCGCTGACTGATAGGCGAGAATGATCTTCTCCAGCAGGGCGTGACGCACGACGTCGCCGGTCTCGAAGAAGGTGAAGCCGATCTCCGGAATGTTCCTCAGGCGGGCGATTGCGTGGCGAAGTCCGGAGTTCTCCCGCAATCCAAGATCCGACTGGGTGGGATCGCCGGTGATGACGCACTTCGAATGGAATCCCATCCGGGTCAGGAACATCAGCATCTGTTCAACGGTGGTGTTCTGCGCCTCGTCGAGAATGATGAAGGCGTTGTTGAGGGTGCGGCCGCGCATGAAGGCCAGCGGCGCCACTTCGATGATGTTGCGCTCCAGCAGCGCCGCCACCTCGTCGAACTGCATCATGTCGTAGAGCGCGTCGTAAAGCGGACGCAGATAGGGCATGATCTTCTCTTCGAGGCTGCCGGGCAGGAACCCGAGATTCTCCCCGGATTCACGGGCCGGGCGGGTCAGGATGATCCGGCTGACGTTTCCCTTGAGAAACTCCGAGACGGCCGTCGCCATCGCGAGGTAGGTCTTGCCGGTGCCGGCCGGTCCGACGCCGAACACCATGTCATGCGAGCGCATCAGCCGGACATATTCCAGCTGTCGCCGGGAGCGGGGCAGCACCTCGCGCTTCTTCGGGCTGACCGCGATCCGTTCGTTCCACAACTCGTGCAGATCCCCTTCGCGGCGGTCCCGGAACGAACGGCAGAGAAATTCGAAGTCCCGTGCCTCAAGCTGACGTGACCGCAGTTCATGGAAGCGCGCCAGTTCCGCCAGCAGCGCCTGTACCCGTTCGACCGCCTCCTCGTCGCCGTGGATCTCGACCCAGTTTTCGCGCGCGACCAGCCGGATGCCGAAGAGGTTCTGCAGATGGCGCAGATTCTTCACTTCATCTCCGGCGCAGACGGCGTGGAGGGTCAACCCTTTCTCAAAGTAAAATCGGCGTTCGGTATTCATCGGCGATCCGGTTCAACGGGAAAGAGCGGCACGCGGGCGGATTCCCGTGCGCCGCTCCTGAAGTTTCAACAGTTCTCCGTCAAAGCTGCGGGATCTGCAGCTTCATCCCCGGGCGGAGCGCATTCGGATTGGAGAGCTGCGGGTTCGCTTTCATGATCAGGTCATAACGACCGGCGTTATGATAGAATTTCCTGGAGATGAAGGAGAGCGTGTCGCCCGGTTTGACCACGTAGACCACGCTGTTGCCGACCTCTGCTGCGGGTTTCTCCTCCCCGCCGGATTTCTCCGCTTCCGGCTTCTGCGCCCTGTCGTCCGCCTTTGCTCCGGTTTCCGGTGCGATCACCGCCGGCGGTTCCCCGGCGACTTCGACCGTGACCGGATCGTCGGCCGGGGCGACATCAGCCGCGTTGACCGCCGGAAGCTGTTCGGTTTCGGTTTCCGTCCCGGCAGCCGGGAACTGCCGTTCGGCTTCTCTCAGTTCCGGGGAGACCTTGTCGGCGATCGCAGGCGGAGCGGTACGGGACGGGCGGAATCCGGAGTAGCTGCGGTCGACGAACTGTTCCCAGTACTCTTCCTGCGACCCCGGTTTCACCTGTGCCAGATCCGGCTGGCAACCCGTGACGAATACCGCCAATGCAGCACCCGAAAGACTCCATGCGAGAATTTTCATCGTAAGCCTCCCTTTCAACTGGATCACTTCTGATTGTATCGGAACTAATTCCAAAATCCACACTCTCAGTAAATATACTCCGGAACTTCCGTAAAAACAAATCGCCGAAGCAAAAAAACACAAAAGAGGCCGTCCCCGCTTCCGGGAACAGCCTCTTTCCGGGAAAAGTCCGGTGATTTTTACCGGAACTTGCGGAAGATCACCACACCGTTGTGCCCGCCGAATCCGAGGTTGCTGTTGAGCGCAACCTCCACCTTCCGTTCCCGGGCGGTGTTCGGAGTGACGTCCAGATCGCACTCCGGATCCGGAGTCACGTAGTTGATCGTCGGCGGAATGATTCCGGTTTCGATCGCCTTGACGCAGGCGATGGACTCCAGCCCGCCCGCGGCGCCGAGGCCGTGGCCGGTGGTTCCCTTGGTGCTGCTCACCGAAACCTTGTACGCGTCTTCGCCCAGCGCACCCTTGATCGCCAGCGTCTCGAACTTGTCGTTCAGCTGCGTGCTGGTGCCGTGCGCGTTGATGTAATCGATCCCGTCGGTGCCCAGCCCGGCGTGGCGCATCGCCATCCGGATCGCCCGCGCGCCGCCGCTCCCGTCCGGAGCGGGGCTGGTGATGTGATAGGCGTCGCCGGAGGCGCCGTAGCCGACCACTTCGGCGAGGATGTTCGCGCCGCGCTTCTTCGCGTGCTCCAGCTCTTCGAGAATCATCACGCCGGCGCCTTCGCTCATCACGAAGCCGTCGCGGTCGAGATCAAAGGGACGGCTCGCGTGAAGCGGGTCGTCGTTGCGCTGGCTCATCGCCTTCATCGCGCAGAATCCGGCCACGCCGAGGGCGACCACCGAGGCTTCGGCTCCGCCGCAGATCATCACGTCGGCGTCGTCACGCTTGATGCACCAGAACGATTCGCCGATCGAATGGCAGCCGGTCGAACAGGCGGTCACCAGACCGAGGTTCGGACCGCCGGCGCCGTAGCGGATCGAGATGTTGCCGGACGCGAGGTCGCCGATCATCATCGGAATCAGCAGCGGAGAGATCTTGCCCGGACCGCGCTCGATCAGAAGTTTGTCCTGTTCGCTCATCGTGTAAAGACCGCCGATGCCGCTGGAAACGATCACGCCGACCCGGTCCGGGGCGATGTTGCTGCCGCGCAGCTCCTTCGGGAGCCCGGCGGACTCCATTGCCTCGTCGCTGGCCGCGATCGCATACTGGCAGAAAAGGTCCAGCCGTTTTGCCTCTTTGACCGACATATATTTCGTGACGTCAAATCCTTTGACCTCACCGGCAATCTGCGTGCGGTACTCCGACGCATCAAAGCGGGTGATCCGACCCAGACCGCACCGGCCGTTGACCAGCGAATCCCAGAAATCCGGCACATTGTTGCCGACGCAGGACACCACACCGTAACCGGTAACCACTACCCGTCGATTGTTCATACCTACTTCATTCTCCCTATTCCGGCGCGGACGCCGTATCTGCCACAGTTTCTCCGCCCGTTGCCGGAACGGGAACCCGGCGGAATCCTGTCATGAAAACGGGCCACCAACGTACTGAACGATGAGTGGCCCGCATCAACGACACCGCTCCGGACCGTAGAGTCACACGCAGTGCCGACGGAAGAGTATGTTTACTCCTGGCTTTTGCTTTCGACGTATTTGATCGCGTCGCCGACGGTGGTCAGCTTCTCGGCGTCTTCGTCCGGAATATCCGAACCGAATTCATCTTCGAGAGCCATCACGAGTTCCACCTGGTCAAGCGAATCGGCGCCGAGATCCTCGATGAACTTGGCTTCCGGGGTCACCTGATCCTCGGAAACTCCGAGCTGCTCGACGACGATCTTTTTCACTTTGTCAGCAACAGAAGACATTTTTGACATCCCCTTTTCTTGGTTTATCATTTCCAATGACGTTTGCTTTTTACATTTTCAGCACAGCTTCACATACTATGCCGCCAAAACTGGAAAAAGTCAAATTTTTTTTCAAATAAAGCTGAAATTTTTGCTTTCCCGGCCCTTTTCAAGCCGGGAAACGCCTCTTACATCAGCATGCCGCCGTCGACGTTGATCACCTGTCCGGTGACGTAATCCGAATCCGGCGAGCAGAGGAAGAAGACCACGTTGGCCACATCCTCGGGACGTCCGCCGCGCCTGGCCGGAATCACCGTCAGGAAGGCGTCGCGCGCCTCCTGCGGCAGCTTGGCGGTCATGTCGGTTTCGATGAAACCGGGCGCGACCGCGTTCACCTGGATGTTCCGGGTGGCGAACTCCTTGGCGGTGGTTTTCGCCAGCGCGATCACTCCCGCCTTCGAGGCGGAGTAGTTCGCCTGACCGACGTTGCCCATGCGGCCGACCACCGAGGCGATGTTGACGATCTTGCCGGCGCGCTGCTTCATCATCGGGCGGATCGCCGCCTTGGTGAAGTTAAAGGTCCCCTTGAGGTTGACGGCGATGACCGCGTCCCACATATCCTCAGTCATCTTGAGCATCAGCGTATCCCTGGTGATGCCCGCGTTGTTGACCAGAATATCGAGCTTGCCGAAGTCGGCGGCGACGGCGGCGACGGTTTTCTCCGCATCCTCGAATTTCGCCACATTCGCGGCGTAGGCGCGGGCGTTGCCCCCCGCCGCCTTGAACTCATCGGCGGTCGCCTGCGCGACGTCGAGCATGATGTCGACGATCGCGAGCGCGGCGCCCTCTTCGGCCAGCCGGGTGCAGATCGCCTTGCCGATGCCGCGGGCTCCGCCGGTGACGAGGGCCACTTTGCCCTCCAGACGTTTTTCCTGACTCATTTTTTTCTCTTCCTTAGGTTCGGGGTTTTACAGTTCGATGGCGTCGAGCGATTCGACGCTGTTGACGTTGATGCCGCGGACCTCCGGCAGCGTCCGGCGCAGCAGCCCGGTCAATACGTTGCCGGGGCCGAATTCGATCATCGTGTCGCCGCCCGCGGCGACTATGGCACGCACGCACTCCTCCCAGCGGACCGAACCGGACACCTGCAAGGCGAGGTTGTTCCGCAGTTCGGTGATGTCCTTCGCCGTGGCGGCGTTGAAGTTCTGGTAGACCGGAATCGCCGGCAGTTCGAGCGGGGCGGCGGCGAGAATGTCGACCAGCGCGTCCCCCGCGGGTTTCATCAGCCGGGAGTGGAAGGCCCCCGCGACGTTGAGCAGAATCACCTTGCGCATCCCGCGCGCCTTGAGCGCCTCGACCGCGGCGGCGAGTCTGCTCTTCTCGCCGGAGATGACGATCTGGCCGGGACTGTTGTAGTTGGCGACGTCGATGCCGCACTCGGCGCACACTTCACGGATCGCCTCCGTGTCACCGCCGAGCACGCTCGCCATGCCGCCGGAGGTGCTCCGGCAGGCGGCGTCCATGAGTTCGGCGCGGCGGGCGAGCAGCCGGAGACCGTCGGCAAAGGCGAAGGCGCCGCCGGCGTAGAGCGCGCCGTATTCACCGAGGCTGAGTCCGGCGCAGGCGATCGGCTCGACGCCGGGGAACTTCACCCGGAACGCGGCCAGCGCGGCGCAGCTCATCGTGTAGATGGCGGGCTGGCAGAAGCGGCTTTCCGTCAGCTTCCCGACGGGACCGTCGAATATGACGGCGCTCTGGTCATAGCCGAGTACGGAGTCGGCCTCTTCGAAGAACGCCCGGGCCTCCGGATACGCGGCGGCAAGGTCCTTCCCCATGCCGACCGTCTGGGCCCCCTGTCCTGAAAAAACGAAAAAAGGCTTCATGCGGTCTCCTTTCCAATTTTTTTAGCGGAATCTCTGTGATTGCAGGTTAAGGTAACACTGGATCGCCGATTTTTCAAGAAATTCCGGCATGATTTATGATGGCGAGCTGTCCGGCGAGGGCGGCGATCTCTCCGCGCCAGAAGGAATCGGAGCCCCAGTCGGGATGACGTTCCCGGAAATTCCGGTCGTGCCGCTGACGGGCGCACCAGTCCAGAAAGTAGATCATCCGCATGGCGCGGAGCAGTTCGATCTGATCGAGGCTGCGGCGGTCGAATTCCCGCAGCGACTCGTAGCCGCGCAGCAGGAGCTCCAGCTCGCGGGTGCACTCCTCCACCGGCCCCGGCAGCAGCAGCCAAAGGTCCTGCACCGGCGGCCCGGTGAGCATGTCGTCGAAGTCGATCAGCATCAGCCCTTCGCCGGGGCGTTCGAGGACGTTGCCCTTGTGGCAGTCGCCGTGGAGCCGGATCCGTTCGCCGGGGCGGAACTTTTCGAACAGTGTCCGCAGAATCGCCTTCAGAACGGCGGCGAGTTCGGGGAGCACGCGGCTGGAGGCGACGCCCGCGCTGAGCAGCCGTGCCGTTTCGGAGAGGGTGGCTTCGCGGGGATCGAGGATCTCCCGATGCGGCGCCGGGCGGGCGGCTCCGACGGTGCGGAGGCGGGCGAGCAGCGCGCCGAACCGGAGCCAGAGTTCATCGTCGCCCCCTTCGAGCGCGCGTCCCCAACGTTTCGGGAAGACCGCGAAGAAGATCCCCTCCTTCGTTTCTCCCAGGGTGGAGCCGGAGGCCAGCCGGAGCGGCGCGACGACCGGGATTTCCGCCGCTTTGCATTCGAGGGTGAAGAGATGCTCTTCGAGCAGGGCGTCCCGGTTCCAGCGGCCGGGGCGGTAGAACTTGAAGATGAAGCGTTCGCGGCTGCCGCTCTCCATCTCGTAGACCCGGTTGATGTAGCTCGGCAGCGGCAGCAGCACGCCGGAGAAGCGGCGTTCCAGCGCCCTTTCCGCCGCATCGAAGACGGCGTCGGGAACCAGCGTGTCGAAAAGATTCTCCATCGGTCGCGAACGTTCTTCCCGGAAATGCAAAAGGCGCGGCAGCGGTCGCCCGCTCCGCGCCTCCCGTACCCGGCGGTTGCTCAAATTTCCACCGGCTTGGTCTTCGGCAGGCCGAGAACCTTGTCCTCTTTGATGCGCCCGTCGGCCAGAAGGACGTTGATGCGCTCATAGCGCTTCATCACATTGCGGATCTTGCGGATCTTGCCGCCGACGCGGAGACTCGGATGCTGAGACATTTGACACCTCGTATGTTCTATATTGATTCCATCTTTTCAATTGCAAGTGTAAGCGACAATGCCTATTAATATGGACCCGTTTCGTCGATCATGCAAGTCCGGAATCGCAAAAAAACGAGATTTTCCGCTCTGCGGTTGAAAAAAAGCCGCTCCGGGGTTATGTTGGGAACCATGAAATATTTCGCGATAGCTCTTGCCGCGTTCCTGCTGGTTCAGCTCTCCGGCGCGGAACTGGAAATTCTCTGCACGACCGATCTGCACGGGCGGATCGAAGCGATGCCGCAGTTCGCCCGCGCCCTCCGCACCGGCGGAAAGGAGGTGCTGCGCATCGACTGCGGCGATACGGTGCAGGGCAGTTCGATCTCCCGCCACAACGGCGGGCGGGCGATGATCGAGCTGCTCAACTATTTCGAATACGACATCTGGGTTCCCGGCAACCACGACTTCGAATTCGGCCGCGGCATGCTGCTCGGGCTGATGCGTTCTTTCCGGGGAACGGTCCTCGCGGCCGACTGGGCCGAACCGTCGGCGGGAAAGTGGAAGCTTTTCGAACGCAGCGGCGTGCGCTGCGCCGTCATCGGCATGACCGATCCGAAGATGGCGCAGCGGGTCCTCCCGGGGGACGGGTTCGAATTCCGGGGGGCATACTCCGCGCTGGTCGCGCTGATGCCGGAGGTCCGCGCCGCCCGGCCCGATGTGGTGGTGCTCGCCTGGCACAACGGATTGTACAGTTCGGTCGGCGCGCTTTCCGCCTTTCTCCGCGACTTTCCGGAGATCGACCTGGTGCTCGGAGGCCACAGCCATGAGGAGCATCCCGGCGAGCGGGCCGGGCGCGCCTGGTATGTGCAGGCCGGTTCCCACGCCGCCGCCGTCGCCCGGATCCGGATCGAGGTGGATGACGATACCCGGAAGATCCGGCGGATCCGTTCCGAGCTGCTCCGCCCCGACCGGAAGGAACCCGACGCCGGCGCGCTCCGGCTGCTGGAACCGTACCGCGCCGGCTGGCGCGAGGAGTCGTTCCGGCCGTTCGTCCGGTTGAAGGAACCGTTGCGGCAGCCGCAGGAGCGGGAGTACCGTTTCGCGCTCGGGCGGATCGGCGGAGAGGCGCTCCGCCGGGCGACCGGGGCGGACGCGGCGCTCTTCTCCATGCGGATCGGCAGCCGCAGCGCCGGGCCGGAGGTGACGCCTGAAGAGCTCTTTCAGCTGCTGCCCTACGACAACCGGGTCTGTACCATCGAACTCTCCGAGAAGGAGTTCCGCCGTTTCGCCGAAGAGCAGTTTGAACTGGCGAAACGGTGGAAACAGATACCGGAGTTCTCCGGGGTGACGGTCACGGTCAACCGGGCGGGGAAGGTTGCCGAAGTGACGGCTCCGGTGCGTCTGACGCTCGCGCTCACCGATTACGCGCTCGTTTCGAGCCGGGTGCTGAAGCCGCTGCTGACGGAGCCGGGCCGGAGGTGGAAGGTGTACCCCTGTACCGAACGCGAGGCGGTCGAACGCGAGCTGCTGCGCATCGGTCGCCCGCTGTGAAGCGGAACGGGGAATTTTTTCAAGCAATCATGTCATGAACAGGATGAACAACTAGTTATGAATCTGAAAGTTGTCCCGTCGAAGATCCGCGGCTCGATCGCGGTCGCCGGTTCGAAATCGCACACCATTCGCGGCATCATCGCCGCGCTGCTGGCGGAGGGGACCAGCACCCTTGTCGCGCCGCTGGAGTCCGCCGACACCCGTTCGACGCTCGCGGCGGCCTGCCGCCTCGGCGCGACGGTGAAGGAGTCGTCCGGCCGCTGGGAGATCACCGGCACCGGCGGACGGTTCACCGATCCGGGGGCGCCGCTCGACCTCGGCAATTCGGGGACCGGGCTGCGGATGCTCACCTCGGCGGCGGCGCTCCAGAATTTCCCGGTCGGATTCGACGGGGATTCCTCGCTGCGCACCCGGCTGATGTCCGGACTCTTCGCTGCGCTGGAAAAGCGCGGCGCGAAGGTGGAATCGTCCGGCGGCAAGTGTCCGTTCCGGATCTCCGGCCCGCTCCGCGGCGGCGCGACGACGGTGGACGGCACCACCTCGCAGTTCCTCACCTCGCTGCTCTTCGCCCTGCCGCTGCTCGAGGAGGATTCGACGATCGAGCTGGAATTTCTCAACGAGAAGCCCTACGTCGGGATCACGCTCGCCTGGCTCGACGCGCTCGGCATCCGCTGGAGCGGCAGTGAGGATATGCTGCACTGGCAAATTCCGGGCAATCAGAAATACCATGCGTTTGCGCGGGTGATTCCGGCGGACTTCTCCACCGCGGCGTTTCCGCTGGTCGCCGCCGCGGTCGCCGGGGAGGGGGTGGAGATCCGCAACCTCGACTTTGACGATGCGCAGGGGGATAAGCAGGTGTTCGCGCTGCTCGAGACGATGGGGGCGAAAATCCGCCGTGACGGTGAGCTCTTCGTCGAACCGACGCGTGGAAAACTGCAGGGGCGGACCTTCGACCTCAACGCCACCCCGGACGCCCTGCCGGTGATGGCGGTCGCCGCCGCGCTGGCCGGGGGGGAAACCCGCCTGGTCAACGTGCCGCAGGCGCGGGTCAAGGAGACCGACCGCATCGCGGTGATGACGGCGGAACTGACGAAGATGGGCGCCCGGATCGAGGAGCTCCCCGACGGCATGGTGATTCAGGGCGGCGCCCTGCACGGCGCGAAGGTTCACAGCCACGGCGACCACCGGATCGGAATGGCGCTTGCGGTGGCCGGACTCGCCGCCGAAGGGGAGACGGTCGTCGGAGAAATCGAGGCGGCCGAGGTCACCTATCCAGATTTCATCCGGGACTTCCGTGCCCTCGGCGCCCGGTTCGAACCTGTTCCGGAAAACGATTGAGCGCGTTGACCGTCGCGGTGATGGCCGCGATGTTGACGTTCTCGTGAATTCCGGCGCCGTAAGTCACGTTGCCGTCGTCGGCTTTCAGACCGATGAAGGGCGATGGCGCGGGCGTCCGAGCCGCGCCAGAACGCGTGTTCGGAGCAGGTTTCCGCCTGGAACGCCGGAACTGCCCGGCAGCGGTGGCGCGCCGCGGCCGCATTGCCTTCGGCGCCTCGATGCATAGACCTTCTCCGGAACGCAGGCGACGCCCCCTTTGCCCGACCGGCTGTTGATGCGGATGAGTCCGTCGTGACTGCGCCCGACCCCGTGCAGATCCATCGCAAAGTGCAGGGGAATCAGCCCGGTGAAGAGCGGAAAAGATCTCCAGTTGCGGGAACGGAAAACAGGGAGCAGTCCGGCGGGAATCACGCCGTAAAGAAGATTGTGCCCGTACACGTGACGGGTCGCCCGGTATGCCTCTGCCCCCGGAACAGAACATGGGTGACGCCGTCCGGATCCGGAAGCGTCGCCGCCGGCATGGAGGGAAGACGCTCCTTCGCCGTCAGCGAAAAACAGCCGGCGATACACCAGCCGCTCATGATATGACTCTGAATGTGCATCTCAGACCGGCTCCGTTTCATTCCGACGGGCGTCGGAGTGGAGGCAGCGGTACCGGCCCGGCGCTGTTCCGTAGTGATTCCGGAAGACCGCGGTGAAGAAGGTCGTGCTCTGGTAGCCGCACTGGTCGGCGATTTCATCGACCAGAAGTTCCGTGTTTCGCAGCAGCAGCGCGGCATGTTCCATGCGGAGAGTGCGCAGCACGGTGGAGAATTTTTCCCCGCGCGTCGTGAACAGTCGTGACAGGTAGCCCGGATGCAGCCGGAACTCCTCCGCGACACTCTCCCGGCTGAGCGGCGAGCGGAAATTCTCCTGCAGATACTGCCGGATCCGTTCGTAATTCCGGTCCGCCTTGCCGGCCGGCGTCGTCATCGCCTCCGTCAGCCTCGCCCGGGTCAGCCGGAACAGGCCGCGCACCAGGTCCGGCGCCGCTTTGCCGGGATCGCCGTTGTGCCCCAGTTCGGTCAGGCAGTGCAGGATTTGCCGGATCGATTCCGAAGGCGGCAGCTGCGAGTGGAAAAAACAGCTGCACACCGGCCGGATTCCCGGCGGAAGCGCTTCCGGAATATCGACATAGGTGATCCGGATGAACTCCTCGCGAAACACGAAGCAGCAGAGTTCGTGCGGCCGGTCCCAGCTCGGCAGTTTCCAGGCGAGCGGTTCGCAGAAGAGCACCTCTCCCGGCGGGAGGATCCGCTCGCACACCCCTTCCGTTCCGCTCCAGGCGAGATGTTTTTCGCCGCTGAGCGGCACGTCGAAGACGAAGGCCGGATACATCTCCAGCTGTCCATGCCCCGGCGAGGGGGAGGGAAGAGCGAAGAAAATGCGGCGCAGCGTCATCGTTTCGGTGATGTGATCGACCAGCCGGAGAAATCCCTCTTGCGAAAGATGCTGCAGCCGGAGCTGTTCCTGTACTTTTCCCATGTTTTTCTCCTGGAAGGTGATATTTCAATAAGTAATATAACATCATTGCTGTTGCGGATCAACCGCGGCTTTCTGGTAAAATGGAAAAAGAATTTCCGGCAAACGGCCCGCTGTCGGGGCCCTGCCGTGCCGGGGAGAGTGTGGAATCTTCACTTTGATTTTTACCGATCTTCCAGGATAGTATGACATAGTTCATACGACGATGAGGAAGCTATGTCGTTTCGTTTTGCCGTGATCGGCGATCCCCGTTTCTGTCTGGCGGCGGGGCGTGATACGCGCATCGCCGGTTCATTTGCCGTCGAGCCGGATTTCCGGCGCTGCACCGCGATGGCGGCGAATTTGAAACAGCTCGGCGCGATGATCGCCGCCGAACGGTACCACGCCCTGCCGCCGCAGGATCCGGAAAGCCGCTTCTGCTGGAGAATTTTTGAGGACAGCGCGCGTCGTTGAGGTCGAAGGGGAACGGACCACGCTGGTCTGGAAGAGCTTTCGCAATTCCGCCCGGCTGGAACTTCCGGCGCGACGGGCGGGTGAAACTCCGGCTTCAGTTCTTCTCGATGCGGTAGTACTTCACCGC
>CAZPWP010000030.1:0-12836 GCA_964590295.1 uncultured Victivallis sp. | reverse complement strand
GGACGGCTTTCGGGATCGTGAATCCTTCCAGTTGAAAATTGATCAGCTCCCCGAAATTTCGAGCGTGAAAGAGGTGTGATTTATGACAAAGATCGTCGAAGAGGCAAAAAAACTGAATTTTTTACTTGGAGTTGGCGACTTTTGGCGTTATCGTATAATATGAGTTATTAATATGGAAAGTGAAAATGGGTGTAAAAAATTGGAAACTCGCCGGGAATAATCTGGAAAATCAAATCGAAACGGTCCAGCGGAAGTTCTCGCTGCCCCGTCCGATTGCCGTCTACTTCGCCGCTCGCGGAATCGGCGAAGAGCAGGTCCAGAATTTTCTTTCGCCCCGCCTCTCTCAACTGAGCGATCCCTACCGGTTTCCCGGAATCCGGGAGGCTTCGCAGCGCCTGTGGGATGCTATCGCACGCCGGGAACCCATCCTGATTCACGGTGATTACGACACGGACGGCATCACCGCCAGCGCACTGCTCGCCTTCGTCCTCCGGCAGAACGGCGCAATCGTGCATTCGTTCATCCCGCATCGCTTCGATGACGGATACGGATTCACCCCGGAATCCCTCCGGAAAGCGCTCGATACCTACGGAAACTGCGGCGTCCTCGTTACCGTCGACTGCGGCATCACCAGCTGCGACGCCGTCGACGAAGCTGTCGCACGCGGAATCGACGTCATCGTCACCGATCACCACGAGGCCGGCGCGGAACTGCCCAGAGCTCTCGCGGTCATCAATCCCAAAGTTTATCCGGAACTGGAAGATCTCCAGGTGCTCTCCGGCGCCGGGGCTGCATTCAAGCTCTCCCACGCCTTTATCAAATACGGGCGCGAAAACAACCTCGGCGGTTTCCAGACCAGGCTCGAAGAGGTCCTCGATTATGTCGCGCTCGGCACGGTCGCGGATATCGTGCCGCTCCTCGGAGAAAACCGGATCATGGTGAAATTCGGCATCGAAACCCTGCGCAAACAGCTCCGGCCCGGCATCCGCGCATTGATCGAAAGCTCCCGGATCCGCGCCGATCTCACCCCCGCGGACATCACCTTCCGTATGGCGCCGCGGATCAATGCCGCCGGGCGGGTCGGCGATGCCAACGTCGCGCTGCAGCTGCTCGAATCCGAACATATCGTCGACGCTTATCATTTCGCCTCGCAGCTCGAGTCCTTCAACCACATCCGGCAGGACAAGGAGCAGGAGATCTATCAGGAGGCGTGCGAACAGATCGAACGCAATCTCGCCTGGCAGAGCGATTACTCTCTGCTCGTTGCCGGGCGTGACTGGCACCAGGGGGTGATCGGTATCGTCGCCTCACGCCTGGCGCGCGACTACAACCGCCCGACCATCGTTCTCACGATTCAGGGCGATGTCGCCTACGGTTCCGGCCGCAGCGTCCCCTGTCTGAATCTGATCGAGGTGCTCAGCCATACCGCCGGCTTGCTGGAGCGCTACGGCGGCCATCCCATGGCGGTCGGCATCGGATTGCGGACCGACCGGATCGCCGACTTCTTCGAGGCGATGGACCGCGAAGTGCGCCGGCAGATCACCTCCGCCGATCTTGAGGACTGCATCACCTATGACGGGGAGGCGTTCCTTCACGAGCTTTCGCCGGAATTTTTCCGCTACCTCGCGCTGCTCTCGCCTTTCGGCCACAGCAACGTGAAACCGATCTACCGTTTCAACGAGGTGCAGGTGGCCCGCTGCTCGACCGTCGGCGGTGTGCACACCCGCGGCACTCTCCGCAGCCGTACCGGGCAGATCGATTTCATCGCCTTCAACCGCCCGAGCCACTCGTTTTACGGCAGGACGCTGGATATTCTCGCCACGCCGCAGCTGAACCACCATCAGGGGCTGGAGACCCCGCAGCTCAACATCATCGATATGCGTGAAGTCTGCTGAAAACTGCCATGAAAGTTCTGATGAGAATCATAGAAGCTGTTCTTCTGTGGTTCGCTTTTTTCTGCATCTGCAAGCTGTTGACCGGTATCGGTCAGTGCGATCTCATGTACCTGCTGGCGATTCCGTCGGCGGGGATGGAGACTGGAACCGTCGCCGGGTGCGCCGCCGTCGCCGCAGCGGCGGCAATGTGGTTTCTCCGCCGCATCCCCGCGGACGCGGCGGTTCGCTGCTGCTGCGTCTGGCTGGGAATGATCCCTTTTCTGCTGCTGCCGGAGGAACGGCAGATCTATGCGGTGTTCGCGCTGATCTTCTTTTCCGGCTGGAGTGTGTGCCGTCTGTCGGTCTACTGCGGCGGTAGGAGTCTGTCGCGTCTTCCGGAACGTAACTGGCTGTGGCTGCTGCTGCTCAGCACACTCCTCTTCATCGGGCAGGGGCTCTGGTTTTACCGCGAGGCGTTGAACCGGCTCTATCTTTTCTGGGAGGACTGGGGGATCTTCAACGAGGCGGCGTGGAATACGCTGCAGGGGCGCTGGCTGCAGGTTGACGTCCACGGCGGGGAGAACTTTTTCGGTGACCATTTCATGCCGGGATTTTTCCTCTGGTTCACGCCGCTGCTCGGCGTGGTCCGCTCTCCTCTGCTGCTGCCGGTTCTCGGCGCGCTCTTCCTCTGGGGGAGTGCGGGACTGGTCTACCTGCTGGCGCGGCGCAGCCGGCTCTCTCCGGCGGAGTCGTTCTGCTGCGCTCTGGTGCTGCTCTTCAATCCGGTCATCAATAATTTAAACCTGAGCGGAACTTACGGAACGCATGTCATCAGTTTTTTCATTCCTCTGTTGCTGCTGTTCTATTGTCTTCGTCGAAGCGGGCATCCGAAGTGGGCGTTCGCCGTGTTCCTCTTCTCGCTGACGGTCAAGGAGTCGATCGCGGTCTTCTGGACCGGCTGGAGCCTCTGCATGTTGATCGATCGGCCGCGGGAGTGGCGGAAATACGCGCTCAGCGGCGGGATCGCGCTCGCATATTTCCTGCTGGTGACGCAGGGGATCATTCCGTTCTTCTCCGGAGGTTACCGGTACGAGACGCAGTATGGTGCACTGGGCGGGAGGATGGTCGAGTTGATGTTCTCCCCGCTGCTGCGCCCGGTGGCCTTCTGGGGAACGCTCGCACGTGAAAAGAATCTGCTTCTGCTGCTGTTTCTGCTGCTGCCGGTCTGCTTTGCGGTGTGCCGGCGGTGGCGGCTGATCCCGGCGGCGCTGCTGCTGGTGGGGTTGAACATGCTGCGCGGAAATCCGGCAATGGTGAATTTCCAGCTGCATCACAATACCGAATGTGCGGCGTTCCTGCTGGCGCTCTGCGTGACGGCGCTGGCGGAGCGCGGAATGACCGGGAGTGATCGGCTGTTTTTCGCGGGAGTCCGGCTGCCGGGAGTGTGGCGGAGACGACGCGCTCTGCTGGGGGGCGTATTGGTTTCCACACTGCTCTCGTACTGGTTCTTCGCTCAAGGCGCGGTCGGCGCGGCGGACCTGCCGGGACGGCTGGCGCGTTATCCCGACTGTTCCGGAATCTTCAGCGAGCTGCGTTCTTTGATTCCGCCCGGAGTCTGTTTCTCCGGAGACAGCCGCACCGCGACCGTGCTGATGCTGCGCAACCGTTTCGTGCCCTGGGGATCCCCGCAGGCGGACTACTGTCTCTACAACGCCGTTGAACATCTTCAGGTCGACGAGGCGCGCCACCGGGAGATGCTTCAAAATCCGGAATTTCAGCTGATCTGGGCCCGGATCGGCGGGGAGGGGGAGTTTTATCTGTTCCAGCGGAGAAGCGCACCGGCCGGGAGTGCGCGGACCCTGCTCAACGAGGAGGCGTTCGCCGCGCTGCCCGGCCGGGAGATCCGTTCGGCGGATCCGGCGTTTCAGGTGCGTGTCGTTTTCATTCCGCCCGCCGCGGGGCAGGGGGGGGGAATTCGTTTCCTGGTGCGGAGCAGGAGTGCGCGACCTGACCGGGCGATCTTTTCCATCACTCTGTTCAATCAGCGGGAGAGGTGTTCCTTCCGGGTGCCGCAGCCGCGCATCGGCGGTCCGGATGAACGGTTTGAGTTTACGCTGGATGTGCCGGAGAACTGGCGGAACGTGACCGGAGTGGAGTTCCGGACGGAAACGGCATTTTGAATTTTTCCCGGTAAGTCGTATTTTTTTTACAGGCCGGGGCGATGGCATTTCTTCCTCCCGCTGCCTATATTATGGCAGAAAGGCGGCAGAATCCGCCGGGTCAATACAGGAGTTTGTCGCTTATGATGCTGGAACAGGCCACGTTCCGGACGGCTCCCGCCGCGCCGGAGAATATCGTCAGCGCGCCGAATGTGCGTATCTCTCTTCTGACCAATCGGATGGTGCGGTTCGAATGGAACATCGACGGGAAGTTCGAAGATCGGGAAACCCTCGCCGTGCTCAATCGCGATCTCGGTGCGGTGAAGTACAAGAGCTCGTATCGTTCCGGGAAACTTGTTGTCACCACCGATGCACTGACGATTGAACTCCTGCCTGACGGGAAGAAGCTCTCTGCGGCGAATCTGAATGTCCACTTCAAACTCAGCGGAAAAGAGGTGGTCTGGACTCCCGATTCAACCGACGACGGAAACTTGCTCGGCACCTGCCGTACACTTGACTGCTGCGACGGTGATATGAAGATCTTCCACTGGCACACTCCGGAGGAACGGCGTGAGAAGCTGCAGCTCTGCAGGGGATTCCTCTCGCGTTCCGGCTGGAGTGTCATTGACGACAGTCGTAACGTGGCGATCAAACGGATCAACGGCAACCGCAAATGGGTGACTCCGCGCGAACCGGGCGAACGGCAGGATCTCTATCTGCTCGCCTACGGTCATGCCTATACCGATGCGCTGCGCGATGCGGGCGAGGTGTTCGGTTCCCAGCCGATTCCGCCCCGTTTTGCCCTCGGTTACTGGTACAGTCGCTACTGGGCCTACAGCGACCGGGAGATCGAACAGCTGGTTGACGGCTTCGACCGGGCGGGAATTCCGATCGACGTGATGGTGATCGATATGGACTGGCACCTTGAAGGGTGGACCGGATACACCTGGGACCGTCGTTATTTCCCCGATCCGGATGAGTTCCTCGCCCATCTCCATCAGCGCGGCTGCAAGGTGACGCTCAATCTTCATCCCGCCGACGGCGTCGGAAAACACGAGGAGCAGTTCGAGGCGATGGCCCGGGCGATGGGGCTCGATCCGGAGAAGGTGGACAAAGTCCCGTTTGATATCACCGACCCGAAATATATGAAAAATTACTTCGAGCTGCTCCACCATCCGGAGGAGAAGCGCGGAGTCGACTTCTGGTGGATGGACTGGCAGCAGGGGGAATCGACCTCCATGGCCGGCCTGGATACTCTGCCGTGGATCAACCATCTGCACTGGGTGGATATGCTCGGGAGGAACAAACGCCGCCGTCCATTGATCTTCAGCCGGTTCGGCGGAGTCGGCGCCGGTCGCTACGTGATTGGATTCTCCGGCGACACCGTTTCCAACTGGGATTCGCTCAAGTTCCAGCCCTGGTTCACTGCGACGGCTGCGAACGTGCTCTACGGGTACTGGAGCCACGACCTCGGCGGCCATATGCCCGGCAACATTGATCCGGAGCTCTATCTGCGCTGGATTCAGTTCGGCATGTATTCGCCGGTGATGCGGACGCACACCACCAAGAACGCAGATGCGGAACGCCGCTTCTGGGCCTATCCGGAACCGTTCAGCACGCTGATGGGCGACGTGGTGCGGCGCCGTTACGAACTGGTCCCCTACATCTACAGCGAGGACCGGTATGCGTTCAAAAGCGGCGTCAGCCTCTGCCATCCGCTCTACTACGAGTATCCCGAGGAGGAGAAGGCCTATACGTCGAAGCAGGAGTACATGTTCGGCCGCGAAATGCTGATTGCTCCGGTGGTTTCGCCGGTCGATCCGGAGAGCGAACTTGCCGAAGCTGAAATCTGGCTGCCGGAGGGCGAGTGGTTCGATGTCGCCGCGGGCAGTATGGTGAAGGGCGGAAAGACGATCCGCCGGAAGTTCATGCTCAAGGAGATCCCGGTCTTTGTCCGTCCGGGGGCGGTGATTCCGGAACAGCGCGACTGCCGTCGCCTCGACGACCGCTGCTATTTCAATCTGGTGATGACGGTCTATCCCGGAGAGAGCGGCTCTTACGAACTCTACGAGGATGACGGCATCACCGACGACTACCTCAGGGGGAAGTTTGCGCAGATCGCCATGTCCCACCGGAAGAAAGGAAATATCCGCACGCTCAAGGTGGTACATCGGGAGGGCACATTCGCCGGATTCCGCCGCCGCCGCGAACTTGACTGCCGTCTTGCAGGCGTCGTTCCGCCGGAAAAAGTGGAGGTGAACGGGAAGAAGGCCGCGTTCTGCTACCGGTTCGACAACGCCGAACTGCCCGCGTGGCGATATGACGGCGCGACAGCGACGCTGGTGATCCGCGCCGGTTCGGTCGATCTTGACGAAGGGGTCGAAATCCGGGTTGCTTACGGCGTGAAGGATGAGCACGCCGCGGCGGACGGGCTGCGCGGTTTGTTCACGCGGCTGGACCGGGTGGCGGAAATTCACAATATGTTCAGTACCTGTCATGCAGACGGAGACCGGGAAAGACTCGGGCAGGAGCTGGATTTCACTTCGGTACGGATCTCCCGTCGCCCGGATGGTTTTGCGGCGGAACTTGCTGCGTTGCGTGCCGGGGTGCCGGAGCTGCCGAAGGTAATCAGTGCGCAGACCCGGGTGCGTTCCCGGAGCAATGCAGAGTATTGCCGCCTGGCGAAGATCGCCGGGAATCTGCTGGCGGACTGTCTGAAGTAGCAGCTTTCCGCGGAATATGGCGGAATTGCCGTTGTATGGAAAGGAAAACCGCCCGGAAACAGCCGGTTCCGGGCGGTCGTGTTTTATGATAACCGGAAAGATTACTTCTTGTTAAGCACGCTGTTGATTCGCTTGTTTCCGGTGGGGATCGGCGCGTCATGGCCGCGGTCCGGCGCGGCGTCAATGTGCTTTTTTACGCCGCCGGGCAGCGAGTTGTAGACCGTGTAGACCGAGGTCGGCGCGCAGATGAAGTCGATGAATCCGGTCGAGAGGTAGATCTCGCACTTGATCCGTTTGGCGAAGTTGTTGTTGTCGAAGTACTCCGCCGCAGCCTGCACCTTCTCGTCACCGGGCCTGCCGTCCTTGACGGTGTAGAGACGCGGCCATCCGGGCTGACGGCCGACCATCCAGCCGGCATGGTCGCCGAGAGCGGGGACGCCGGCGACGCAGAGCGTCACATCCGGATCGAGTCCGGCGGCGACGAGCGACTGACCGCCGCCCTGGCTGCCGCCGCGCACGATCAGCGTCTTGCCGTCCCACTCCGGCAGGGATTTCACATAGTCGAGCGCGCGCATGACCCGCAGGTACATCCCTTTGAAATAGAAATCGTCACGGCTCTGTTTGCCGCGGTGGGAGTAGTTCTTGAGTTCGTTGGCGGCAAGATCGCTGTAGAATTTGGCGTCCCTGCCGTTCTCGATTCCGTGGGCGTTGACGTCGAGTGCGATGGCGTTGCGGCCCTGCCAGGCCGGCTTATAGGAGCTGCGGACGCCCGCACCGTGATAGCTCACGACTGCCGGGAGGGATTTCGGCGCCGCCTTTGCGGGCATCGCCAGATACCCGGAGACCGGCATCCCGCCGGCGCAGTCCACCTTGACATCGTAGCAGACGACCTTGCCTTCCAGCTGCTTCGGCACCGGCACCTCGGTGCGGGTCGCCTTGACCGGGATTTTGTCGAGTTCGGCGCGCTGCGCCTTCCAGAAGGCGTCGAAGTCGGCCGGTTCGGTGCCGGAGGGTTTGATCTCCTCAGGGGCGACCATCGCGCCGATGCCGCCGTTGTAGGTGCGGTTCCGGCGGTCCTTCGGAATTTTGATCGGTTTCTTGTTTTCGTCGAGCGCGGTGAGGGTCATGGAAAACCATCCGGGCTCATCGAGTTTGCCGGTGATGACGACCGTTTCCTCACTCGGAACAATCTGCTGTTCTTTGCGCACGCCGTTGACGAAGGTGTCGCAGCGCATGAATTTCCCTTTTACCGGTTCGCCCTGTTCGAGCATCTGGCCGCGGAGGGTGATGGTTTCGCCTTTCTTGTAGATGGCGTCGGGTTTGTCCACGGAGGTTTTGAAGGAGAAGGGCGGAACCTTCTGCTTCTTTGCCTCAGGAGCCTTTTCGGTCGTTTTCGCCTTGTCCGCTTTTCCGGCGGGAGCCGCCGGAAGCATGACCGGAGTGAGGGCGACTGCCGCCGCCGCAACGAGTGCGAACCATTTCATACTGCCTTGACGCATGGGAAATCCTTTCCTTAGTTTTGCGTGATTCGGGGCGATGTCATTTACCATAGCAGTTTGGGGCGCCAATGTCAATTTCCCCTCCGGAAAAATATTTCGATTTTTCCAGCGGGATGTGAATGCGTTGCTTTGATCGTTCGCATTGATTCAGGGGGCCATGAAGGCGCCGCCGTTGAGATTGATGATCTCTCCGGTCAGGAATCCGGTCCGGACGATGTCGAAGGCGAATTCCGCGACCTCCGCCGGCGAGGAGCCGCGTCCGAGCGGAATTCCCGCCATCTCCTTTTGCAGCATCTCCGGCGTCAGGCGCGACGAGACCAGATCGGTGAGGATCAGTCCCGGTGCCAGCACGTTCGAGGTGATGCCGTACGGTGCGCCGAGGTTGGCGAATCCCCGGGAGAGGGCGTGCATCGCCGACTTCGCCGCCGCGTAGGAGAGCATCCGCTCGTTGGCGGGCTGGTAGGCCCACAAGCTGGAGATGTGAAGCATCCGCCCCCACCGTCTCGCTTTCATTCCTTCAAGGGCGAATTTTCCGCAGAGGTAGGCGCCCTTGAGATTGACCCCCATGACAGTGTCCCACCAAGCGCCGTCGCTCATCTTCGGCGTGCGTTTGTAGGGGTCGACCCGGGCGTTGTTGACGAGGATGTCCACCGGGCCGACCCGGTCGAACATCTCTCGCACCGTCTCTTCGCAGGAGATGTCGCACTGGATCGCTTCGCCGCCGACCGCTTCGGCGACCGCCTGCGCCGCCTCTTTCCCGTGGGAGTAGTTGACGATGACGCGGCATCCGGCGGCGGCGAACCGCCTGCAGAGCGCTTCGCCGAGACCGCGCGAACCGCCGGTGACCAGCGCGGTTTTACCATTGAATTCCTCACACATGGCGCACCTCCCTTACCAGTCGCAGACTGCGCCGTCGGGCCGGAAGAGCCGGGGGGTGCCCGCTACGATGCGCGGATGTTTGCGGATCAGTTCTTCATCAAGTTCGATGCCCCAGCCTGCTTTCTTCGGCAGGTCGATGAAACCATCCTTCACCTGCAACGGTTCGGTGATGACCTCATTCCGCCAGTCGTTGAGGAATAGCCGCTCCTGAATAAGGAAGTTCGGCGCGATGGCGTCGAGGTGAAGCGAAATCGCCGTGATCACCGGACTCATCGGGCAGTGCGGTGCGACGAAGGCGTCGAACGCCTCCGCGAGATGGGCCACCTTGAGTCCCTCGTTGAAGCCGTGGCAGTGGGCGAGGTCAGGCTGGGCGATGGAGATCGCCCGCTTCTCGATCAGCCGCCGGAACTCCTGCGGCCGGGTGAGCCGTTCGCCTGCCGCAATCGGAATGTTGATATTGCGGGCGACGCGGAGCATCCCTTCCTCATCCTCCGGCTGGACCGGTTCCTCGAAGAACATGAGGTCATACTCCTCCAGCGCTTTGCCGATCTGGATGGCGAGGTTGGAGTCGTACCGGCCGTGCCCGTCGAAGCAGATGGCGGCGTCGGGGCCGACCGCGTCGCGCACGGTCTCCGCCGCCTTCGCGACCCGTCGGACCGTTTCGCTGTCGTGCAGCGGCCAGCTCGGAATTGCCAGACTGAACTTGAAGGCGGCGTAGCCGTATGCCTGCGCCTCCTGCGCCTTGTCGCGGATGACCGCCGGATCGATCGCGCCGCCGCTCCAGCCGTTGGCGTAGACGCGGATCTTGTCGCGGACCGCGCCGCCCAGCAGCTGCCAGACCGGTTTGCCGAGCGATTTGCCGAGGATGTCCCAGCAGGCGAGTTCGACGCCCGAGATGGCGGAGGCTTTGACCACGCCGCCCTTCCAGAAGCGCTGGCGGATCAGCACCTGCATGAGATAGCCGATCCGGGTCGGATCCTGGCCGACGATCAGATCCTCGAGGTCGCGCAGCGCGCCGAGGATGGAGTCGTCGTGGCTTTCGAGTGTCGCTTCGCCGAGGCCGGTGATTCCCTCGTCGGTGTGGACGAGGATGTAGAAGTAGTTCCGGTTGGAGAGCAGCCCGCAGCCGGGAGTGGGGGCGCCGACAAGTACTGGTTCGATACGGGTGATTTTCATTGTTTTGCCTCTTTGAAATGAAAGATTCTGCAATCGAAGTCACCGTAGAGTTCGGCCTGAATTCCGACATTGGCGGCAGCGCGGCCGGTGATCGGGTGATAATGGAACTGCCGTTCCGAGTAGCCTTCCGGCGCTTTTTCTCCGTAACAGGTGATCTCGTAAAGCGCGTCGGTTTTGAGTCCGGCGAGTTTGATCGGCGGGACCGCGTCGGCGAACTGTATCGAACCGCCGAGCAGGAACACTACCGCTTCGGAGCGGTCCTGCGAGACATATTCATAGATTGCCCACGGGTGCTCCCGGTGGCTCGCCAGCCGGTAAAAGTCGCCGAAGTTGGTGACGTGACGCAGTTTTTTGTAGAGATCGATGTAACTCCGGATCTCGGCAAGCTCCGCGTCGGTGCAGCACGTCAGATCCTTGCCGCAGGCAAGGGATCCCAGCATGCCGCAGAAGGCCTGAAACTGCAGCGGCGTTCTGCGGTGGTTGACGTGGTACATCGAATCGCTGATGTGACAGGCGCCGCCGGCCATGCGGGGCGGATTGACCATCGTGAATCCTTCGTGGAGCTTGAGCATGTCGAGCGCATCCTGGTTGTCGCTGCGGTTCATACGGCCGAAGAAACGGGTCATGGCGAGGTCGGCCCGGGAGGCGCCCGACGAGCAGTTCTCCATCAGGAGCTTCGGGAAGTCTGCGCTGAGCCGCTCGAAGATCCAGTGGAGATTGTGCACGTAATCGATCCAGATCCGCCCCTGCCGTTCCGGCGGCAGGTCGCCCCAGCCGGGGGATCTGACGAAGCAGTTCATATCGAGCTTGAGATATTTGATTCCGGTTTCGGCAACCAGCTTATGGAGCTGCTGATAGATGTGCTCGGCCACGTCGCGCCGGGCGAAGTTCAGCATTACCGAGGTGCGGTCGACGTCGGAGCGGTAACGGGTGAATGGTTCCCGGCCCGGGTAGCGCATCGCCCACTCCGGATGCGCCTTGTAGAGGTCGCTCGCCAGTTCGTAGGATTCGACCTCGACCCAGAGGCCGAACTCCATGCCGAGCGAACGGACCATCTCAATGACCGGTTTGAGGCCGTTGGGGAACTTCACCGGATCGGGGAACCAGTCGCCGAGCGCGTGCTGCCAGCCGTCATCGATCACGAAGAGTTCCGCGCCGATGCGGTTTGCGAGCTTCGCTGCGCGCAGAATGTTCTCTTCGTTGACGTGGATGTTGATGCAGCCCCACGAATTGAAGATCACCGGCATCGGCCGCGCGGCGATCACCGGCGGCAGCACGTGGCGCATCTGATAGTGGTGGAGCACCCGGCTTGCACCGCTGAATCCGGCCGGGCTCCAGCCGCCGGAGAAGACAGGCGTGGAGAAAGACTCCTCCGGCTTGAGAATGAGACGGTTGTCAAAGTCGTGGATTCCGCCGGTGACGGCGGTGCGTTCGTAGGGATCGCGTTCGACGGTGATCTTCCAGTTGCCGCTCCAGTGAAGCGCTCCGAAGAACACTTCGCCGGAGAGTTCGTCGGCGTTCCCCTCGTCGAGAGCGAAGTACGGCACCGCGAAGGGGCCGGAGAGACCGGTGCGGCTCTCCATGGTGAATTTGCCCGTCGAGACCGGAATGCGTTCGATCGCCGCCTCTTTGGCCCAGTGGCCGGCGAGGTGGGTGAGCCGCCAGAGGTTCGGGGCGGCCGGGAGCTGCCAGGCGGCGGAGGCGAAATTCTCGAGTTCGACCGGAGTTTCCGCATGGTTGGTGATTTCGCTCCAGCGGTCGATGAGTTCGAGTTCGGGCCAGACGCGGTAGAAGAGCTTGACCGTGAGCGGGTGGCTCTCCTCTTCGAGAGTGATTTCCAGCAGTTCGTGATCGAACTTCTTCTGGATCCGGCTGCCGGAAAAGCGGAACTTTGTTTCACGCACGCCGTCGGCGTACTCCGCCTTGATGGCGCACTCGTGATAGTATTCGCCGTAGAAGGCGGGATACTCCTGCAGACTCGCTCCCTGCTGCCGGTCGGAATAGTAGCGATGCCACTGCAGGTCGGCGGCTTCAGGAAGATCGTCGGCACGGTCGAGCCGGGCCCCCCAGTAGAGGTGGATCAGCCGGCTGTTCTCCTGCACTTCAAAGGCGTAGCTCATTTTGCCCGCGGTGAGCAGGAAGCGGTTTCCGGAACGGTCGATGGAAATGCTCATGATCTCAGATTCCTTTGAGACAGCCGTCGATGATTTCGTCGAGGTTGCCGGTTGCGAGGTTGGTGGTGGTGTCGGCGCCGCCGTAGTAGATGCGCAGCTCCCGTTTTTCGAAGTCGGCGATCGCGCCGGTGGTGAAGACCACCTCCGGAATAACGCCGAGGTGCTCATACTCCGTCTCGGGGGTGAGCAGATAGCGGTTCATGCGGCCGATGATCTTTTCCGGATTCTCGAGGTCGAGCATCAGCGCGCCGAGGCTGTAGCGGAATCCGGTGAAGGTGTTCTGAACGCCGTGGATGATTTCGAGCCATCCTTTTTCGGTTTTGATCGGCGCGGTGGGACCGATTTTGAGATT
>CAZPWP010000029.1:0-12853 GCA_964590295.1 uncultured Victivallis sp. | reverse complement strand
CGTCCCCGTCTCCGAGGCGCCTCATGGAAACATTCCGTCTGCCACCTGTCCGCTTTCAAACGTGCAGGCGAATCGCCATAAATTACACGCAGCTGATTCCGCGAACGTCAGTGATTGATCATGCCATCTCCTTTCGTTTCGTTTGACCGCCGGTGGCGGATGAATACGGCACTATACCACCGGTACGGGAAAATGCCGAATTCCGCCGCCGCCGCAATGGCGGCAATCCTCTCTTTTTTCCCGGGAGCGGCTTGAAAAAACGGTTCGGAAAGGTTAAATTATTTCCGTTCCCGGAATGGCCGGAAACTGCTTGAATCATGAATATTCTGAAAAGATTTCTCTCGTACTACCGCCCCTACCGGACCCTCTTCTGGTGCGACATGTGCTGCGCGCTGGCGGTCTGCGCGATCGATCTGGCTTTCCCGCAGATCCTCAAACTGCTGGCCAGCGGGCTTTTCACCGAAGGCGCGGCGGTGATTCTCCGGAGCCTCTGGCTGATCGGCGTCGGCCTGCTGCTGATGTACGTCATCCGTTACGGCTGCCAGTATTTCATCACCACCTGGGGGCACGTGATGGGCGCGCGTATGGAGAGCGACATGCGGCAGGACCTCTTCGATCATTATCAGCGGCTCAGCTTCTCCTACTACGACCGGAACAACACCGGTGAAATGATGTCCAGGCTGGTGAGCGATCTTTTCGACATCTCCGAACTGGCCCATCACGGGCCGGAGAACATCGTCATCTCCGTGCTCAAGATCGTCGGCGCCTTCGCCATTCTGATGTTCATCAACGTGCCGATGACGCTGATTCTGCTCGCGGTGACGGCGATGATGGCGCTCTTCTCCATCCGCAAGAACCGCCGGATGCACGCGGTCTTCCTGGACAACCGCCGCAAGATCGCCGGAGTCAACGCCCGGCTGCAGGACTCCCTTTCCGGTATCCGGGTCGTGAAATCCTTCGCCAACGAGGAGCTGGAACGGGGCAAATTCAGCCACTCCAATCTGCAGTTTCTCGACTCCAAGGTGAGCAACTACAAGGTGATGGGCAGTTTTCACGCCGGGAACGGCTTCTTTCAGGGGCTGCTCTACACCTCGATTCTGGTCAGCGGCGGCTGGTTCATCGCCCGCGGCACCCTCGCGCCCGGCGAGCTCGCGATCTACGCGCTGTATATCGGGATCTTCATCAATCCGGTCGAGGTGCTCATCAACTTCACCGAACAGTTCCAGAAGGGGTACGCCGGATTCAAGCGTTTCGTCGAGGTGATCGAAACCGTGCCGGACATCGTCGATCGGCCGGGGGCGCATCCGCTGCAGGTGAACGAGGGGGAGATCGTGTTCGACCAGGTCTCCTTTCACTACGACACCGGCCGGGAGATTCTTCACGACCTGAACCTCCGGGTCGCGCCAGGCAGGACACTTGCGCTGGTCGGTCCCTCCGGCGGCGGCAAGACGACGCTCTGCTCGCTGGTGCCGCGCTTCTACGACGTGACCGGCGGGCGGGTGCTGATCGACGGGGAGGACATCCGCGAGGTGATGCTCAAATCGCTCCGCAGCGCGATCGGAATCGTGCAGCAGGAGGTCTACATGTTCTCCGGTACGCTGCGTGAGAACATCGGCTACGGCCGCCCCGGCGCGACGGAGGCGGAGATCATCGAAGCGGCGAAACGGGCAAATATTCATGATTTCATCCTGTCATTGCCCGATCAGTACGACACTTATGCGGGGGAGCGGGGGGTGCGGCTTTCCGGCGGGCAGAAACAGCGGATTTCGATTGCACGGGTCTTCCTCAAAAATCCGAAGATTCTGATTCTCGACGAGGCGACCAGCGCGCTCGACAACGAGAGTGAACGGCACATTCAGAGTGCTCTGGAGGAGCTTTCGCGCGGGCGGACCACCGTCGTGATCGCCCACCGGCTGAGCACGATCCGCAACGCCGACGAGATCATCGTCATCAACCATGCCGGAATCGAGGAGCGCGGCACCCATCGGGAGCTGCTCGAACAGGATGGACTTTATGCGAAATATTACCGGATGCAGTTCGAGGGGGCGGACGAGCTGGGATATTGAGAAGACGGAGGCGGATTTTTGGACTGTATTGATTGATTCGGCATTGTTTCCGGCGGAATCAATATTGCCCAGGCGGTTTTCCGTTTCCGGATTATATTAAAAACGAAGCAACGATTGTTCAGCGGGAGTGTCAAACTATGTTTTGGAAAAAGCTCGGTCTGGAAATCTCTCTCAAGCCCTTCGCCGACCATTCCGAGGCGGGAATCCGGGCTGTCGGAGAGAAGATCTTCTCACAGTGGCGGACCCTGATTGAGAGTGCCGAAGAGGTCTCTCTGATGTTCTGGGCTGCGGACGGCTCGGAGATTCTCGAATACAACGGGAAGATGGAGGACCGCTTCGAGTGGTGCAAGTGGATCGGCGTGGCCAATCCGCACGGCGAATTCCCGACTCTGCCGCGCGAACAGCAGACCATCCACGCCCACCCCCGGTATTACATGGAGAATCCGCCGGAGTTCACCTACGGGGATTTCAAGCGGGTGATCGATGTGCTCCGTGCTCTCTTCCGGGAGAGGTACGGCAAGCGGCTGCGGATGGGGGCGACCTTCGATTCCGGTCCGGAGTTCGCGGTTTCCGATTTCAAATACAAGCGCCACCCGGAGATCTGTCGCGGCTTCTGCCTCGGCGGCAAGACCTTCGTCTGCTGCTACACCACGCTGCATGCCGATGACCGTTCCTACGCCGGATTCCCGCAGGGGATTCCGGAAGGAACCTCGTTCGGCACCTTCCTCGGGCGGCAGGCGCAGCGTTACCTCACCGATATGGGGTTCGACTACCTCTGGCTGTCGAATGGATTCGGCTTCGGCATGGAGACCTGGGGGACCTGCGGGGCGATCTTCGACGGGCGGAAGTTCAGCCCGGAAGAGGCGCATGTGACCAGGGAGACGATGTTCGGCTTCTGGAACGACTTCCGGCGCGAGTGCCCGGAATTCCCGCTGGAGACGCGCGGCACCAACCTCTCCACCGGCATGGATCTTGCCAGCGACGCCACGCCGACCCGCGAAATCTACCGCGAGGTGCACGATATCGAAGCGCCGGTCAATTCGCCGTGGGCGGCGCTGAACGGCGACTTCGGCATGGAGCTGGCCGGCTGGATGAGCCACATTGCCGAACTGCCGGCGGGGAAGGGATATCCCTTCCGCTACTACATTCATGACCCGTGGTTTGTCAACAGTCCGTGGATCGACCGTTACAGCCGCAGTCCCTACGACATCTATCTGCCGCTCTCGATCGCCCGGCTGCGGGGGGATGGTTCGGTGGAAGCCTCCAATGCGCTCCATTTGCTGGCGCTCGACGACTCCTACGGGCGGATGCCCGATCTGGTGCCGGTGGAGGTTTCCGGCCACCTGTATGATGCCGAGAGCACACAGGCGGATGTCGCGGGGCCGTTCATCTGGGTCTATCCGTTCGAAGAGTATCACAACGAAGTTTATGCGGGGCGCCGTCTCGAGCAGATTTTCGCCGACGACTACCTGATCCGCGGAGCGATCAACGCCGGATTCCCGATGAATACGGTGGTTTCGAGTGCGAACTTCGTGAAGGCGGTGGAGTCCGGTGTCGAGTTCCGGGACCGGGTGCTGGTGATGTCCACCATTTTCGACATTTCGCCCGCGGTGCTCGCCGCGGCGGAGAAACATCTGGCATCGGGCGGGAAGATTCTCTTCTACGGCCCGGTGCGCGGCGAGGCGGTCGAAAAATTGCTCGGACTGGTTCCCGCCGCTCCGATCGAAGGGGAGATGGTGCTGGAAGGGATCGAGGCGTTCAGCCAACTCAACGCTGTCCGCCATCTGCCGGTCTACTCCGGCGGACCGCTCGACAGCGTGGCGGATCCGGCCGCCGGGGCGGAGATTCTGGCGGAATATGTGCAGGGGAGAGAACGCCGTCCGGCGGCGCTGTACCGCGCGGTCGGCGACGGCGGAATTCTGTGGATTCGCGGCACCAACTCCTTTGAGATCCGCTCCGGCAATTACAATCCGACCGCGTTTGCGAAGGATCGCTATTTCCACTGTGAACGGTTGTTCCGCTGTCTGCTCGGCCGGGTCGGATACGATATCGGGCTTCACAAGGCCGATCCGCTGCTGCCGGATGACTGCATGACGCTGCGCTGGCATGCGAACGGGCTGTATCTGGTCGCCTATTCGAAGAACACCACGGGGGACCGTTCCTTCCGTTTCCCGGACGGCGCGCCGGTTTTCTGCCGCTGCGACACCGTGCTGCGGAACAACCACGCCTTCTACCATTGCGAACGGGCGGTCAATCAGGAGGGGCGGATCTTCGTCACGGGAGACGATTCGGTGATTACCTGCCGCGACGTGCCGCAGTGCTTCCCCGGCATTCAGCGCCGGATCGAAGTGGCGGGGCTGAAGAATGCGACGGTGATCTACCGGCCGGATGTCTTCGAGGGAATGACCTTCAACTTCAGCACGGGGAAAGAGCTGACGAAATCGTCGCTGTGCGCTGAATCGGAATATCAGGCGGAGCCGGCGCACGATGCAATCGGGCCGAAGTTCATCATCCGGAACGTCACCGGGAATCTGGTGATCTCCCGCGGCGTCCGCCACGAATTCTGCGCTTCCGACCGCTGACTGGTCGGAAAAGTAAGGAAAAGGCGGGGAAGGAATATTTTGTTCTCCCGCCTTTCCTTTTCGTCGGTTACCGTTTCGGCGCCTCGTATTCGATGCAGATGTCGCGGACCTGAACCGGACTCGCGTTCTTGTTGTGAGGCTCGATCAGAACCTGGGAGACCTCGGAGAGCGTTTTCTCCGGGTACTGTGCGCAGATCGCGGTCAGCGGAACCCGGATCTCCTGCCAGGTTTCCGGATCGCTGTCGAGATGGTGCGAACGGCAGACCTCCCAGCCGTAATAGCTGCCGGTGAAGCCGCAGTCGAAAGGTTTGCCGTCCCCGTCCCGCCCCGTCACCCGGGCGTAGGCGGCCTGCAGCGGATGGGCGAAGCCCCACTGGTCCAGCTTGTTGTTGTAGGAGTATTTGAGTACGGCGGTCCGGTAGGCTTCCGGCGTCAGCTTGACCGCCTTCCCGGCCGGAGCGGCCAGTTCGACCCGGTAGTTCCGCGCTTCGAATCCGTTCTCCAGCTTCCGGAAGAAGGTGTTGCTCCCCGAGGTCGGGACCGCCTGAAGCTTCCAGTCGCGGAGCGGAATCGAGATCACGTTCCGCTTTTCCGGCGCCTCGTGGACGGTGATGCCGAGCACGATCGGAGTCGCTTCCGCAGCGTCGGCGCCGATGAGGCTGATTCCGGTCACTTCGAGCTCCGGTTTCGGATTGTTCCAGCTCCAGCGGAAGAAACATTTCCCGCCGTCTTCGTAGGCGATCAGGCTGCGGAGTTCCGGCGGATTGGCCGCCGTGTTCCAGTCGCCGATGTTCTTCCCGGTGATGACCGGAAGGTCCTGATGCGAACCGTCGCGGTAGTGGACGCGGCAGGTCAGCACCCTTTCCCCCGTTTTTCCGAAGGTCACCGCGTGGAAGAAGCTGATGCCGGTGAGGTGGGCGTTGACCGGAATCCGGTCGACCCGGCGGAGTCCGTTCGGGAAATGTTTCCCCCGGAAGGCGAGACAGGTCCGGTTCTCATTGTAGTCGAAACGGATGATGTCGCATTCGACGCCGTTGAAGGCGTTGACGCCCCACGGAATCCCCTCGAAATAGCGGCTTTCCCGGTCGAACCAGGCGATTTCATTGGTGTAGCCCTGCTGGTTGTCGAAGCCGGAATTGGCGTATTTCTGCAGATTCAGGCAGCGGCCGGGAATCACTCCCGGGCCGGAGAGTTCCCGTTTGCGGAGAAGTGCTCCGTACTCCTTTTCCATCTCCGGCACCGTCAGTTCGGCAACTTCTCCAAAACGCCCGGTGAGCGCGTCCGCGCTTCCGGCCACGAGCAGGGTCGGCGTGTGCGCCTTGAGCAGGAGCGTTGCGGTGCCGTCGATCACCTTGAGCCGCTTTTTGTTCAGGGCGTCCGCCAGGAATTCCGTTCCGGCGAGTTCGGGCGCGCGGAGGCGGATCAGCTTCGGATAGCGATCGCCGTTCATGAGATAGAAGGCGGTCATGCCGCTGTGACGGAATTTGCAGAGTTCCACATTGGGGGGCGTATCGTCCTGTCGTGCCAGCCGGATTTCCGCCTGCCGGGCGATGCCGTGCCGTTCCAGCAGCTCCCGATAGACCGTCGCAAGAGTGTACTGCGGCACGTCGCCGACGATCGCGTACAGGAACCCTCTGCCGAGTTTCCTGCGGAGGATCACCGGTTTCCCGTCCGCCGAATCCACCGTCTCCCAGTCGCGGCTCCGGCGGATGTCGGCCGCCGGGCGGGCTTTCCCTTTCAGGCGGGAGAGTCGTCCGACCGGCTCGTTGCCCGGGAGCGGCTTGAAGTCGAAGAGCGGTTCCTCGAACGGTTTGCCGTGTTCGTCGCGCTGGAGGAAGGCGTTGTTGGCGATCAGTACGCCGCCGCCGGCAACGTATTTCCTGAGCAGGGCGTTGCTCGCCGGATAGATCACCTTCACGCCGTCGGCGACGACCGCCCTGTAGCGGCCGAGACGCTCCTGGAACTGCTCTTCGAAAATCGCATCGAACGCGTAGTGGCCGTAGGCGAGCGCGCCGGCGCTGAAAGCGCCGCGGACCGGAGTCTGCATGTCGTTGTCGGTCGCGTAGTTCCAGCGCATGGTCGGAGTGGAGGCGAGGAGAGCTGTTGCCGCCTTCTCCCGGTTTTTCCGGGGCAGGATGAAGTCGGCGACTCCGGCGATGGCGTCCCGCGCGTCGGGGACCGCCCGCAGATCCTCCGGGGGAAAGGCGAAACCGTTCAGGAGTTGATACATCGCCTTCTTCGCATCGGCCTTCGTGCCGGTGGAACCGGTGAAGCTGAACGGAAACACCACGTTGGCCCCCCGGGTGACGTCGGTCCAGATCCGCGTGTAGAGTGACTGGTAGTTCGGCCCTGCGTACATCTCCTGATCCACGATCGGTTTGCCGTCGGCGACCGCCAGACAGAGGCGGGAGTTGAAGAGGTGCAGCGCGTTGACGTCCTGCGCGTCGACGAACGACCGGGGCGGCCGGTCGGAGACGCCGACGTCATACAGGCAGAAGCCGTTGGTGCCGGCGTTCACCATGTCGGTGTTCTGATGCAGTTCATAGAAGTCGAATCCGTGCCAGTTCGAGAAGAGGGAGTACTCCGAGTGGAGCTGGACCGTCGTCCGCGCCTCCGGATCGGTGGTCCGGATCAGCGCCCGCCCCTCCCTGAGGAGCGAACTGATCGCCGACTGCATGAATTTGCGCCGTTCCACCTGCAACGCGGGCGGAAACGGAGCGGACTGGTTCCCGGCGGCGGTGAAATCCCGGTAATCGGTCATCAGTTCCCGGTTCATGGTTTCGACGGTGCCGAATTTCTTTTTCAGGTATTCGCTGAATGCCTGCTTGAAAAAAGGGGAGTTGTCGTCGTATTTGGGTTCGTTGAAGAGTTCGTAGGCGAAGGCCTTTCCGCCGAATTCCCGATTCTCGTCGGCGTGATACTTCCAGCACTTGAGGTAGATGTCGCGCCCGGCGCGGGTCACGACCGAGTAGTGCAGGAAGAAGAGCGAGCCGTTGGTCCAGTGGGCGACTGCGTCCGGACCGATCAGCGAAATGATCTCCGGATCGTTCCGGTGCTTCTGCAGCCGGAATCCCTGGGCGTGCGTCGCCTCCAGATAGAGGGGCATTCCCGCCTTGCGGTAGAAGTCCAGATACATCCGCCCCCAGTCCCAGCCCGGAACCCGGCTCGCAATCTGCTTCACCCGGGAGAGTTTGCGCGAAATCTCCCGGAAGAGTTCCTCCGGCGAACCGTCATACCCGGGGTAGGCGTTGAATCCCCGGTAGTCCGGGAACAGCGCCCGGAGCCACATCGCGGAGTTGTTGATCGCGGAAAGGTTGAGTCCGAGCTGCTTGAGTTCATTGTAATAATGAGGCCCCTTGTAGATCTTCTCCATCTTCGCCGGGTACGGAAAAAGGATCTTCTTCTTCCCCTTCCGCAGAGCGGCGAACTCCCGGAAGTCGACGAAGGAGTACTGTGAGCCGAGCATGAGATGCGGTTTCCCCGCCGCGTCGAGGATGTTCCCCTCGTTGTCGATGGAGTATTGCAGTTCCGGCGTCGCGGCGTCGCTCTCCTCCGCCGTGGACGGCAGGGGGAGTGCGGTGAAGAACACCGCCAGGCAGGGCATGGCGGCGAAGAGTGTGAGCAGTGGTTTCATGCGTTCTCCTGTGGCGTTGGTGTGAGCGTTTCTCTATTTGGAGGGATCCCAGGTCTTCTGGTGTTTGGCATAGAGGATATCCGTGCGGTTGACGGTCTTCAGCGAGCCGTCGAAATTGGTCACGTTGGCCCGGTCGCGGTGGCGGGTGTGCAGATCGTAACCCATCCAGCCGCCGATTAGCGACTGTCCGTCGGCGATGGCGAAGAGGTGTGAGATGTTGAGCAGCGTGGAGCTGTCACTGAGCAGCGTCTCGTAGAGATTTCCGGCGTCGGCGAAGAGCGGCTTCTGCGACGGCTGTCTGATCTTGCCCAGTTTCCACGCGGTGTATTTGTAACCGGCCTCCCCGCCGATGTTCCGCACGTTGAGGGCGTATGTGGTGCCGGGCGAGTAATAGGTCGCATCGCCTTTGAGCAGAATCGTCGGGCAGAGCAGTTTCGCCGGGATGGATTTGCCCGAATGTTTGGTGTAGGGATAGCTCCACCCGGTGAGATTGACCAGATAGGCGGTATTGGTCGACCAGAAGTTGGTTTCCCCCAGCGGCGTGTCCAGATAGGCCGGGACGCAGTAGTCGTTGAAATTCCCGGCGTACATGGCGTTGGCGTTGAACATCTGTTTGAGGTTGCTGCCGCAGGAGATGGCGTTCGCCTTCTCCTTCGCACTGTTGAGCGCCGGCAACAGCATGGCGGCGAGAATCGCGATGATCGCGATCACGATGAGGAGTTCGATCAAGGTAAAGGCCTGTATCGGGCAGCGGCCGGCAGGGTGCCGGTGCCGGGTACGGGTCGGCGGCCGGGCCGGGCTCTGCGGCTTGCGCGGGCGTGCCTGACTGCCGGGCGGAAGCGATGGGGCGGCGTGCGGATGCACGCCGGCGGAATCGTGCGGGAGAAATGTATCTTTGATCTGGCTCCGGCTGAGGAGCCCGGGCCGGGCGAATAACATTCCGGAAGCGATTCTGTTTTTCGGCTGAGACATCATGTTCCTCCTTGTTTTCGGCTCCATCAGTTTTCCGGCGCGGCTTTGACTTCGAATTTCAGCGTGCATGGCATCCCCGCTTCCACCGGGATGGTGAGGATTGCGTTGTTGTCGCAGTTGACGAGGAGAGCGCCGGAACCGTCCTTCCCGCCGTCGGGAAGGAATTTCGCGTTTTTTGCCAGTGTGACGCCGGCGGGGGCCTGTCGGTTTTTCCCTGCCGGAACGCTCTTCCGGAAGTCACCGTTTTCGATCAGGGCGCCGTCCTGTTCGATCCGGCCGACCAGTACCCAGGCGCGCTCTTTTTCCTCCTTCGTCCAGAGTCCGCCGAGCCGGACCTTCAACGTTCCGGTCGCCTGCGGCGTGAAGGAGAACTGCACCGTCTTCCATTCGCCGGAGAGTTTCTCAACCGTACGGGCGCGGAGGGTATATTTCAGATTCTCCTTCGCGTTTTGCCACGAACGGCTGACGGACATGGTCTCGCCGGCAGCCGGCGTCAGAGTATTCTTTCCGGCGATTCCATCGACGTCGACCCGCAGAAAGGCCTCCGCGGCGAAATTGGCGAAACACGTTGCCGCGCAAAGGAAGAGAAGAAAGATTTTTTTCATGATCCGCACTCCATAGCTTGTGATCGGTTACTGCTATTAACATAATGTTCCCGCGGTATTTTTCATTCTCCTTTTTGTTGAAAAAATAGAACAATATTCCGATTGTGCCGGCTGGGGATGAGCCGCGGGAAACGGGATGGAAAAACCGTTTCCGCCGGGGGGAGGGGAGAGGAAAACGATCATTCCTGCCGGAAGAACTTCCGGCGGCAGGAGAGCGGCGTCACCCCATAGACGGCGTGGAACTGACGGTTGAAGTAACTGACCGAATCGAAGCCGCAGGAGCGGGCGATCTCATGCATCTTCAAATCGGTGGAGAAGATCATCTCCATCGCCTTGCGCAGCCGGATGCCGATCAGGAACGCCGTCGGCGACTTTCCGGTCTGGCGGCGGAACAGCACCGAGAACTGACTGACACCGAGGCAGGCCATCGACGCCATCTCCCGGAGCGAAATTTTCCTGTGGTAGTTCGCCCGGAGGTGACGGATCACCCGGGTGATCCCCTCGGAGGAGGCGCTGGAGATGTTCTGGTTCTCGCGGGAGAAACAGCGGAGCGCGTTGGCGAGGAATTCCAGCAGAACCGCATTGATCATCACGTTGGCGGCGGGGTGGAGGCGGTTCTGTTCGGCGACGAGCTTGCGCTGAAGCTTCCTGAGCTGGGCCGGGGGCATGTGAATCAGGCACGTGCCTGCGACCAGCAGCGGCCGGAGCTCCAGATACTCCTCGCAGAAGACCGGGATGAGCCGGATCTGCACCGTGCTGCCCGCTTCGACGACTCGCCAGGAGTGGCGCAGCTGCGGCGGCAGAAGCAGCACGTCGCCGGGAGTGCCGGAGAAATTTTCGCCGTTCACGGAAAAGCGGAGCGTTCCGGTCACGAAGGCGATTATCTGGAAATCGTCGTGGGCGTGGGGAATGTCCGAGCCGGTCTTCTCCGGGTAGTCGACCAGGCCGACTTCGGAGAACGGCGGCAGAAGCAGCCCGTCCGAGAGAAAGTTGTGCTTGACCTTCCGGTAAACCGGAGCCGGATACATCCTCATTTCCTCCTTTCGGGTGGATCGTTCTTTTCTACTATATGCATTCTCCGGGAGAAATTCAATAAGATCGTGTTATTTTTTCAGAAATAAGGAGAAGGCAAAACGAATTCCGGAAGACTATGTTATAGGGAACAAAACGGATGATTTCATGCAGGAGTGCAAACATGATATTCGACGATCCTTCTCTCTCTCTGACACAATGCGGTACGCTTCGCCGGGTGAGTTCCGGGGAAATCGCCGACTCCGGGATCAGCGTCGGGCTGGAGTGTCTGGACCGGGAACTTTTCGACTTCGACCGTGCCGTGCCGCGGCTGTTCGAAACCGGGGCGAAGTACGCGAGGATCCAGACCGGCTGGAACCTCTGTGAGCAGTCCCGGGGCGTCTATTCGTTTGAGTGGCTCGATCATGTGGTCGATACCCTGCTGGCGGGAGGCGTTCAGCCGTGGTTCAACGTCGGCTTCGGCAATCCGCTCTACATGGAGGGAATCAGAAATCCGGCGGCGGTCGGCTGTGTTCCGCTCTATTTCGGGGAGGGAACGCTGCGCGCATGGGAGAACTTCGTCACCGCTCTGGCCGAACACTATCGCGGACGTATCCGCCACTGGGAGATCTGGAACGAACCGGATGTGGAGCACTTCTGGTTTCCGGCCGGACGGAATGCGGCCGACTATGCTCGTCTGCTGCGGCTGACTGCGCCGCTGATCCGGCGCGCTCAACCGGGGGCGAAGGTCGGCGGCTGCTGCGGATGCGTCCGCCCGGACTACGACTGGCAGCGTGACTTCTGCCGGAGCGGCGGGCCGGAATTGCTGGATTTCTTTTCGATCCACCAGTACAAAATCATACCGGAGGTTCAGCTGGGGCGGATCGTCGAAACATGGAAGCGGCAGTTCGCTCTGCATGGCAATCCCGGGATTGAGATCTGGATGGGGGAGAGCGGCTATCCTTCGTGGGCGCCGGAGGATCACTGGATCGGCGTGTACCGGCACAACGCTCCGGAAAATCAGGCGAAGTGGCTGCTGCGCCGTTATCTGTGCGACAGGGACAGCGGGATTTCCATGACCTCGTTTTTTCAGATGGTGGATCTTACGGCGAAACCCTACCAGATGGCGGAAAAGCTTCAGGAACCCTCCCGGGTGGCGCGCCACGGGCTGGTGGATGGTTTCGAATACAAACCGAAGCCATCCCATGCCGCGTTGTCGCATTTCGCGGCGGTGTTCGACTGTGACACGGTGAAACGTTCCCTCTTCTGTTTCCCGGAAACGGAGCCGATTCTGCCGAAACAGGCGCAGGTTTCCAAACTGCTGGAACCGGCTCTTCGCATTCACACCTTCGTCCGGAACGAATTGGCGCTGTACGTCTACTATCTGCCGGAAGATGTTCAGCTCGACGTGAAGTATTTCGGATTGAATCTCGCCGTCATCGCGGACGAAGCGCCGAAGGCGCTGGAGCAGCCAGTGCTGATCGATCTCCTGAGCGGAGTGGTTTACGAGGTGGCGAAAGGAAATTCGCCCCATCTGTTTACCGGCCTGCCGCTGATGGATTATCCGCTGATTCTGACCGACCGCCGCGCCCTGGGCGACCGGATTGTCTGCTGAGAAAACACGACCAGTCCAGGGCGCGTATCGAAACGGGAATGGCCGCCTCAGGAACTGAATTCATTCGGCCGCGGTGGTGAAACCATATTCCGTATCAGGCAACTCGCCGCCGTCGGCACTGCGAAGTTGGTGCGGGAGCCGCTGTTGAACCAGAGACGGTATTCCGTGTCGGGTTTCCGCTGAACTTTGAGGCCTCTTCTGCACTTTGTGGAAAACCCGCATCAAATGACGATTTTGACATTGTTGTCCGGCAGTGATGCGCAGTGACAGTGCAATGAAAGTATGCGCCCGGCCGGCCCCATGGCGAGGGGGAGAGCAGGGGGAGACGGGCAGACTGCCGAAGCGAAGCAGGAGATGCGGGAGCTGGA
>CAZPWP010000028.1:9110-12939 GCA_964590295.1 uncultured Victivallis sp. | reverse complement strand
CGCCTTTGTGAAGGAGTACTATCCGGAACTCTATGAAAAGATCCGGGAGAAGATCAAAGAGGGGCGCTGGGAGATCCAGGGCGGCATGTGGGTCGAGGCGGACTGCAATATCATCTCCGGCGAGTCGATGGTGCGCCAGTTCCTCTACGGCAAGAACTTCTTCATGGATGAGTTCGGCTTCGATGTGAAGAACCTCTGGATTCCCGACGTCTTCGGCTACTCCGCCTCGATGCCGCAGATCATCAGGAAATCGGGCTGCGATTACTTCATCACGCAGAAGCTTTCGTGGAACCAGTTCAACAAGATCCCGTACCACACCTTCCTCTGGCGCGGCATCGACAACACCGAGGTGCTGACCCACTTCCCGCCGGAGGATGCCTACAACTCGTGGAACCTGCCGGTTGGTCTGTGCAAGGCGCAGAACAATTTCAACGAAAACTACTTCCTGCCGGAATTCCTGACGCTGGCCGGCATCGGCGACGGCGGCGGCGGCCCCAAGCTCGAGCATATCGAGTACGGCTTGCGGTCGGCGAACCTCGAGGGAGTGCCGCACGTCAAGTTCGGCCGGGCGGACAAGTTCCTGGAGCGGCTTTCGAAATATGCGGATAAGCTCCCGCAGTGGGTCGGCGAACTCTATTTCGAACTCCATCGCGGCACGCTGACCACGCAGTCGCGTACCAAGCGGAACAACCGCAAGTGTGAACAGATGCTGACCGCGACGGAGTTTCTGTGCAGCTGCCTGCCGCCGGCGGAGTATCCGGCCGACGAGCTGGACGCGCTCTGGAAGAATGTGCTGCTCAATCAGTTCCACGATATCATTCCGGGCTCATCCATCCACATGGTCTACGAGAACACCGAGGCGGAGCACGCCGAAGTGCTCAAGCGCTGTGCCGCGCTGATCGAGGCGGCGGGCGGGAAGCTGCTCGAGCCGGCGAAGGATGCGGTCACCGTGTTCAACTCCCTGAGCTATGACTACACATCGCCGGTCCGGCTGCCGGACGAGTGGACGGGCTGTACCGTGACCGATGAAACGGGGCGGGAGATTCTGACGCAGACCGAGAACGGCGCGCTGTGGGCACTCGGCAACTTCCCGCCGCAGAGCTTCACCACGCTGACCCGCGGCAAGGCCGCCGGGAGCGCAAAAGTCAAGACGGACAAGACGCTGGTGCTGGAGAACGATCTGGTCCGTTACGAATTCGATTCGGATGCGCGGCTGCTGCGCGCCTTCGACAAGACTGCGAACCGCGAGGTGGTCTGCGGCGCGGCGGGCAATCTGCTCGGCCTCTACGTCGACGAGCCGAACAACTGGGACGCGTGGGATGTCGACTTCACCTATCAGGATGTGCCGCCGGTTTACGCGACCGGCTGCCGGGCGGCGAAGGTCGCTGCCGGACCGGTCCGGCAGGTGCTGGAGTTCGAGCTTGCCGTGGGCAAGTCGAAGATCCGGCAGCAGGTGGTGCTCGCGGCCAACTCCAAGCGGCTCGACTTCAACACCGAGGTCGACTGGAACGAACATCATCGGATGCTCCGCGTGACCTTCCCGACCGCCATCCGGACGGCCGAGGCGCGCTGTGACATCCAGTACGGCTACATCACCCGGCCCACCCACCGGAACACCTCATGGGATTTCGCCCGGTTCGAAGTGGCGGCACAGCGTTATGTCGATCTTTGTGATGTGAACGGCGGCGCGGCGCTGCTCAACGACTGCAAGTACGGTTACAAACTGCTCGACGGCGTGCTCGATCTCAATTTGCTCCGTTCGCCGGGGAATCCTGATCCGGTGGCGGATTTGGGGCACCACACCTTCACCTACAGCTTCCTGCCTCACGAGGGCGGGCTGGCCGGTTCCGAGGTGATGCAGGAGGCTGCCTGCCTCAACCGCGCGCCGCTGGTGCTCTCCGGACGGCGCGGTTCGCTCGCGCTGCCCTGCCGTCTGGTGGACGGCGCGGGAGCCTCGCTCGAGGTGCTCAAGCTCGCCTACAAGCGGGATGCGCAGATCATCCGCGTGGTTGAAACCGACGGCCGCAACTCGGTCGCCCGCCTGGCGGTCGAACCGGGACGGAAGCTGGTGGAGACCAATCTGGTCGAGTGGGGTTCCGGCATGACGATCAAGCCGGAGGACGGCGTGGTGGAAATACCGCTCAAGCCGTTTGAAATCCGGACCTTCCGGATCCGTTGAAAAATCCATTTTTCGCGATTGTAAAACACCTCCCGGCGTGGTATGTTAAAGAAATTCAAGCCGGGAGGTTTTGTGTACTCTGTTCTGAAAAGCAGGAGAGGGCAGCTGATCGTGCTGCTGGTTTTGGTGGGGCTGGTCCAGCTCCCGCTGGTGATCTGGCCGGACCGGTTCTCGTTTGCCGGAGATGTGGATCTCGGTCTGGCCTACTGGGAGATGGTTCGCCGGACGATCGTCGAATTCTACGAATTCCCCTACTGGGGGGTGTGGCATCACGGCGGAGTGCCGCTGTTCGCCAATCCGCAGGTGACGATATTCGGGATCGAACTGCCCTGCCTGCTGCTCTTCGGTTCGTGGTATGGCTGGCGGGTGGCGATCTACTGTTATCTGCTCTTCGGAACGGCGGGTATGTTCCTCTTCCTCGGGGATTGGACGAAGAATCCGGTCGCCCGTTTCTGGGGCAGTGCGGTATTCGGCCTGGCCGGCTGCATTCCGCTGCACAGCATGATGGGGCACTCGAGCATGGTGTGCATCACCTTTTTACCGTGGCTGCTCTACTTGGAGCGGCGAATCAACCGCTCGTGCCGCTACGCTCTGCTGCTCGGTGCCGCCGCCGGAATGATGCTCAACCAGTCGCTTCACTATCTGGCGCTCATCAACTGCATTCTATTGGTGCTGTTCGGAGTGCCGCTGCTGAAGCGGCACTGGCGCGATCCCTTGTTCTGGCTGCGGGGCATTCTGGCGGCGGCGGTTTTCTGCGCCGTCTGCGGGTACCGGCTGTTGCTGACACTCGATTACCTCGGACACTACCCGAGAGAAATGAGCGAGCGGTTCTCCATCCCGTTCCGGATGCTGTTCGAAGGGCTGTTGCGGCCGTTCGTGCCGATGGAGCGACTGGTGGTGCAGCAGGGGGAACTGGGACTGAACTGGCACGAAACGGGCTGTTACGTCGGGGTGACGGCGTTCGCGTTTTTTCTGCTCTCGCTGCTGCCGCGGCGCCGCTGGTACCACTGGGGCGCGCTGATCGCGGCGCTGCTCGTGCTGGACTCCACCTCGAAATTTCTGCCCGGCTACTGGTTGCGGCTGGTGCCGCCGTTCACCAGTTTCTTCGTCATCACCCGTTGGCGTTTTCTGCTGATCTTCTGCCTCGCGATAGGGACCGCGGCAGGATTCGCCTGGTGCTGGCGGCGATGGCCCCGCTTCCGTAAGTTTCTCCTGATTTTTCCCGTCCTTTCCTGTGCGGGAATGGCGGCCAACGTGCTCCACATCTATCTTGGGAACGGTGCGTGGGTTTCGGAGCGGCAGCTGCTGCGCAGCTATGAGACGCTGCCGTTTTCACCGACGGTGATGACGGTGATTCAGCCGCAGATTCCGGGATATGTTTCCGTCCGTCACGGCCTGGGGCAGCTCAATGCCTACGAGCCGCTGCTGGGATACCTCTATCAGACGCGCTTCTCCAGTTTTCCGGTCGGACATCCGGAGTATCGGGGGGAGTTCCATTCGGCGGGCGGCAGGGTGAAACAGACCGGCTGGTCGCCAAACCGGATCGACTTCGAGGCCGCCGGGCCAGACCGGGTGAAGCTCAATCAGAATGCCGGGAACTACTGGCGGAACGATCAGGGGAGGCGGCTCTTCCCCGAGGCCCGGGAATTT
>CAZPWP010000028.1:0-9100 GCA_964590295.1 uncultured Victivallis sp. | reverse complement strand
ATTTGAGGAGTCGACCCCGTTTCTGTTCGATGTTCCCGCCGGAAAGGGGGCGGTCTATTGCCGTCCGCGATTCCACGAAGCCGGGGTGATGCTGACGCTGGTTGCGGCGGGAATCGGCCTTCTCTGCTGGTATCTGCTCCGGCGGGCGGAGACTCAGCGTTTGCGCTCGAAGTGATGGAGCAGTCCGTCGGGACTCGCTTTGATCCAGACGTAATAGCGGTTGATGAACGCAAGGTCAAGGTCGAATCCCATACCGAATCCGGGGGCCAGGATCAGCGGGGCTTCGGAACGAGAGAGCTCCTCCCGGATCCGCGTCATATCCTCCGAGAGAAACTGTTCCACCTGACCGAAGTCGGCGATGGGGGAGACTAGTCCGGTTTCCGCGTAGTAGAGTCCCTGATTGCGCCCGTAGATATTGACCGGGCGGCCCTGCGCCACGGAGCGGATGAAGGCGGCGTGCTTCTTGAGCAGGGAATCCGCCGCATCATGGAAGAAGCAGTTGGTCAGGAAGTAGTGCAGATTGGTGACGATCCGGTTTCCGCCGACGGCAACGGAGATGGTGACCAGTCCGGCGAGGAGCAGCGCGGGCCAGACGGCCAGCAAAGAGGCGAGCCGCTCCGTCTCCTTCCGGCAGCGTGCGGTGCGGATCCCCTCATCCAGCCAGACGAAGAGCAGCAGAAAGGCCGGATAGCTGACCGGGGCGAGGTTGTAGGTGTGGGAACGCCCCTGATAGTAGGTGAACAGGCCTGCGCCGAGGATGGCGGTGAAGAAAAGCCAATCCGCCTTCTGTTTCGCGGCGGGACTCTGCGCGTCCGGCAGAAAACGGGCCCGGATCCCCTGCGTCATCGCGGCGAGATAGACGGCAGGAAACAGCGCCCAGGCGGCGGGGAAGGGCTGCATCGGCAGCAGATTGACCCCCTCCTGCAGAAAGAGCCGCTGATATTTGACCATCGGCGCCGGCGCCAGCGGTGCCCCCTGTTGAAGCGAGAGCACTCCCCACCAGAGCGTGAGCGTGACGAGGAGCGAGAAAACATAGCTGAACAGCGGAATCCACTGTTGTCGGCGGAACCGGTCCGCGATGACGGCGAGGGCGAGCAGGCAGAAGAACGCCCCGGCAACGGGGATGCCGGAATCGAGGTTCCAGCAGATCGCGGTGGCGGCGAGCACGCCGGCGAAAAGAGCGCCCGCTGGTCGGCGCCGTTCCGGAAGGCGGCAGAAGCAGGCGGCTCCGAACAGGGCGGCGGCGGGGAAGATCGTCCGGATCGGATGATATTCGTAGTAGGGATCGAACTCCTTCAGCCGGAAGAAACTCCACACCCCGCCGATGTAGGTGAGCACCAGTGCGGCAAGTGGCGCAAGCCACCGGTTCCGGCTCCACGACCAGAAGGCTCGCAGCAGGAAGGCGATGGCGAGCACCTGAAGAGAAGCCATCACCAGCGAGAGTTTGAATACCGACAGCCCGATCAGTTGAAACAGCGGCGCGAGCAGTCGTGGATACAGGCCGTAAAGGTGGTTTTCAAACAGACCGGCGGTCGCCCGGGAGACCGCGTAACAGACCGGTTCGTAGTGGAAGGTCCACATCTGAATGACAAACTGCTCCGGATAGACCGCGCAGAAGAGAACTCCGCCGATCGGGAGCAGGAGCGACACCGGATAGATCCAGTTCCACCGCGCTCCCCGGAGAGATTGGCGGTAGAAGAGGTAACCGAGAACCATTCCGGTCAACACGGCACTGACGAGGTGGCCGGGGTGGTGAAAGGCATTCTCCGCAAAATCCTCGATCCAGAGTCCGTGACCGAAGAGCATCACTTCCGCGAAGAGCGCCCATGCACCGGCGAGCAGTGCACCGGCGATCGGCGATGGGGAAAACAGCTTCCATCTGCTGGTCAGTCGGATTGCGACGCCGGCGAGGAAGGGCGAGACAAACAGCGCCAGCAGGAAGGTGTTGCGCTCACGCGGTTCCGGCAGCAGTTCGCTCTGATAGAGTTCGATGAACTTTCCGGAGCTCCGGCAGAGACGGAGCTCCTCCGGGGTGATGTCGGGAAAGAGCCACCAGGCGGTCAGGGCGACCGCAGCGGTCAGCAGCAGCGCGCCGCCGACTGCCAGCCACAGCCGGAATGTCTGCCGGAATCGTTCATCCATTTTTTTGTCTGCGCTGCACGAGGAACCGGAATACGAGCCGGAACACCATCATTCCGGCGGAGATCAGCCAGACGAGGAGGTTGTCCTGGGGGAGCACCTGCGGCAGCGTCATCGAGGTCCAGATCCCGCCGCCCATGAAAGGTTCGTGGAAGAGCTGTTTGTAACCGAGGGCGGAGGCGGGCAGATAGAGGCACTGGAGCAGCGGCACCGCGGTACGCGCCGCTTTGCCGAGCACCAGCAGCAGGCAGAATCCGCAGAAGGAGATCACGGCGGTCATAATGCAGGCAAGGCTCCCGGGGAATGGTGGAAAATCCGCAATCCGCGGCGGCTTCCGGTTGAAATTTTCATGCGGCGGCTCCATATTATGAGTAAGGATAATGATTGATTCCATCCGAATAATATGACGCGGAAAGCTGTCGTTTTCAAATGCCGGACGGAGAAAAGCGGAAGTTTTTAGGAGGGCGGGAGTGCGCCATGCCGTATCAGGAGTCACTGTTTTCGCAAAATGTCGGTCGTCCGCTGGCGGATCGGCTCCGGCCCGCCGACCTCGATGAGATCGTCGGGCAGGATCACCTGCTCGGCGAAGGCGCGCCGCTGCGCCGGATGATCGACTCCGGCCGCCTGGCGAGCTTTATCCTCTGGGGCCCCCCGGGCTGCGGCAAGACGACGCTGGCGCGGATCATGGCGACCCGGACCAGCCTCCACTTCACGGCGCTGTCGGCGGTGTTTTCCGGCATCGCCGACCTGCGCAAGGCGTTCGACGAGGCGGCGAAACGGCGCGAATACGGCGAGGGGACGCTGCTTTTCATCGATGAAATTCACCGGTTCAACCGGGCGCAGCAGGACGGCTTCCTTCCTTATGTGGAGAACGGCACGGTGACGCTGGTCGGCGCAACGACTGAAAATCCCTCTTTCGAGCTCAACAGCGCGCTGCTCTCCCGCTGCAAGGTGTTCGTCATGAACCCGCTGGATGCCGATGCGCTGGAGAAGATCACCCTCCGGGCCGAAACGGAGCTTCACCGAAAACTGCCGGTGAAGCCCGAAGCGCGGCGCACTCTTGCTGAACTGGCCGACGGCGACGGCCGCTATCTCATCAATCTGCTTGAAAGCGTCTTCGACCTCGCGCCGGAGGGGGAACTCCTCGATGCGGCGGGAGTGCTCAAGATCGTCCAGCAGCGCGCACCGGTCTACGACAAGGATCGCGAGGGGCACTACAATCTGATCAGCGCGCTGCACAAGTCGCTGCGCAGCTCCGATACCGACGCGGCACTCTACTGGGCGGCCCGGATGCTGGCGGGCGGCGAGGATCCGCTCTATCTGCTGCGGCGCCTGACCCGGTTCGCGACGGAGGATGTCGGGCTGGCCGACCCGCAGGCGCTGCAGATGGCGATCGCCGCATGGGACACCTTCGAGCGACTCGGTTCGCCGGAGGGGGAGCTGGCGATCGCCGAACTGGTGATCTACCTCGGCACCGCTCCGAAGTCGAACAGCGCCTATGTCGCGTGGCAGGAGGCGCAGCGGGCGGCGAAGGAGTATGGTTCGCTGACGCCGCCGGCGCACATCCTCAACGCGCCGACCCGGCTCATGAAGGAGCTCGGTTACGGCAGGGGGTATCAGTATGACCACAACACGGCGGAGGGGTTTTCCGGGCAGAACTGCTTCCCCGACAAGATGCCGCGCAAAAAGTTCTACCGTCCGCCGGAACGGGGGTTCGAGCGGGAGATTCTCCGCCGACTGGCTTACTGGGAACGGTTGCGCGCGCGGAAGAATGCTTCGCAATCCTGACTTTTCCCGCCTGGCGCAGGTCAGAGGGAGAGGCGGGTCCCCAGTGCGAGTCCGCCCCAGGCGGCGAGGATGCCGAATGTGTTCTGAAGCAGCAGATTGAGCATCGCCTTCCCGGCGGCGCCGCGGTGGAACAGTTCCGCGCACTCCAGCGCGTAGGTGGAGAAGGTGGTGAAGGCGCCGAGGAATCCGACCAGAATCACCGGAAGCAGCGGCGCGAACTGCGGGAAACGCCCCCGGATCAGTGCGCAGATCAGCCCGGCGGCGAAGGCGCCGGCGACGTTGACGATCAGCGTCGAACAGGGAAACGCGCTCGTGGTCAATATAGTTCCCCGGCGGATGCAGAAGAAGCGGAGCAGAGTTCCGGCCGCCCCGGCTGCGGCGACGGCAGCGAGCAGTTTCAGCGACATGGTACGGTTCCTTTCCCGGTTTCCCGCAGGATGGTTTTCAACAGATCGATTCCTTCGAAGAGGCGTGGTCCGAGCCGGCAGACCGGATCGGGATCGGCGATGACGCGGACCGGAAACCGCCGCAGCCATTCCGGCAGCGGTGCCGCCGGACCCGGAATCAGGATCAGATCCGGATTCCGATTCGCCACCCACTCCGGGGAGACGGTGAAATAGGCACGGTCGACGGCTTCTGCGAGGTTGCGCGCTCCGGCGAGTTCAAGCAGCTGGTGGAGAAAACTCCGCCGTCCGGCGGCGACGGCGGGAGTGGTTCCGGCGAGAAAGAACACGCGCACCCGACGCTCTTCCGGAATGGTTTCCGCAATGCGTCGAAGTTCCGCGAGGCGTTGTTCCGCCCGGCGGGCCTCTGTTTCCCCGGCGGGGAGCGCGAGCAGCCGCCCCAGGCGGCGCAAAAGGGCCGGGTAGTCCGCGAGCGTGCGGTCCGGCAGTTCGACGAAGCGGATCGAAAGTGCGGTGAGAAGCTGCGCTGTATTGCGTCCCGGCTGCGGCGTGGAGATCACCAGCGTCGGTTCGAGTGCGGCGATCCGCTCCGGGGAAGGGGAGAGAAACTTCCCGACCGACGGACCCCGGAGGACGGAGGCGGGACGGTTGCACGAGTCGGTCCGTCCTGCCAGCAACGCTTCGCCGCCGATCAGGCAGAGCGCCTCAGTCAGATTCGGACTGAGTGAGACGACCCGTTCCGCCGCCGGAACCGCCGGGATTGCCGGCAGGATGAAACACAACAGCAGAATCAGTTTCCTCATTTCCGTCAAAATTCCGTGCACAGATATTTTCATAATAGAACTCCGTTTTCCGGAGTTTGCAACCGGGGAAAGCGAAAATCCGGGTTGACACCGGTGAAAAAGTCGAGTATATTAAAGACGAAAACATTGAGGATCATTCAAATGGCCACAACCGTCGATATTTCCAGCAGTCTTGAAGACTATCTTGAAGCGATCGCCGAGATCATTGAGCAGAAGGGCCATGCCCATACCAAAGACATCGCCGACCGGCTCAATGTCAAAATGCCGTCGGTCACCAATGCACTGCAGGCGCTCTTCGCACGCGGGCTGATCAACTACCAGTCCCACACGCCGGTCGAACTCACCACCGTCGGCGCGGAAACCGCCGCGGTGATCCGTCACCGGCACAAGGTGCTCAAACAATTTTTCTCGCAGGTGCTCAAGCTCGATCCGGAGCGATCCGATACCACCGCCTGCCGGATCGAACATGTGATCGGCGAAACGGTGCTGTCGCGCATCGTGGCGCTGGCGGAAGCGATCACCGGGCGCGAGGATTGCGCACCGCTGCGCGAGTATCTGGAAACCACCATGCCGAAGATCTGCCAGGAGCCGGGGGATGAACTGCTCTCGCTCGATCAGCTCCCGCCGGGAGAATCGGGAGTGGTGGTCCGCGTGGCGGAGAATCTCCGCGGCATCAAGAAGTTTGCCGACCTCGGGCTGGTTCCGGGTACGCTGCTGCAGATGGAGGGGCGCGCCCCGTTCGGCGACCTGCTGCGGGTCAAGGTGATGGGCAGCAGCCTGTCGATGCGCGCGGGCGACGCGATGCACATCTGGATCAAGCTCACCTGACGCGGGCGGGCTTTTTTGTTTGAAATCTTTTCTTTAGCGTTCTCTAACTATTTTACAGGATACTCCGATCATGAACGAACGTACCTGCCGGATCGCACTGGCCGGCAATCCGAACTGCGGGAAAACCACCATCTTCAACGCCTTGACCGGGACCCGGCAGCATGTCGGGAACTATCCGGGCGTCACCGTCGAACGTAAGAGCGGCGTCTGCCGGATTGATGATCTCACGGTCGAAATCATCGACCTGCCGGGAATCTACAGTCTCTCCTCCTCGTCTCCGGAGGAGAAGGTGGCGTTCCGGGAGCTGCTGCACGGCGAGATTGATCTGGTTCTCAACGTGATCGACGCGGGGAACGCCCAGCGCAACCTCTACCTCACGACGCAGCTGGCCGAGCTGGAGCTTCCGATGGTGCTGGTGTTCAATATGATCGACGATGCGAAAAAGCGCGGACTCGAATTCGATCTCGACAAGTTCCGCAGCTTCTTCGGCGCGCCGGTCATTCCGACGATCGGATTTTCCGGGCAGGGAATCGAAGAGCTCCGGCGCGAAATCAGCCGGATCGCTCACGAACCGAATCCGCAGCGTCCAGTCAAGCCGAAATACGGGCCGAAAACCGATCAGGCGATCCGGGCACTGACCGAAAAGATCCGTGATCTGCAGCGCCCCGACACCCGGAGAATTCCGGCACGTTATTTTGCGATCAAGCTGCTGGAGAGCGACAGTGAGATCTGTGCGCGTCCGGAGTTCGCCCCGCTGCTGCCGGAGGCCGCCGAATGGCGCAAGGCGATCACTACCCGCAACGGGATGAACAGCGAAGTGCTGATGGCGGACTATCGCTACGGTGTCATCGCGGGAGCCTGCCGGGAGGCGATCCGGGTCGGCAACGACGTGCGTCGGCGGCTCTCCGACTCGATCGACAAGGTGGTGACCAACCGTTTCTGCGGCGTGCCGATCTTCCTGCTGATGATGTATCTGGTGTTCATGTTCACTTTCGTGATCGGGCAGTATCCGATGGACTGGCTGGAGGCGCTCTTCGGCGCGCTGGCCGATGGAATCAACGCGGTCTGGCCCGCCGGACAGGCGGAGTTTTTCCGGAGGCTGCTGGTCGAGGGAATCATCGGCGGCGTCGGCGGTGTTCTGGTCTTTCTGCCGAACATTCTGCTGCTCTTCATGGCGATCGCCTTCCTGGAGGGAACCGGCTACATGGCGCGGGCGGCCTTCGTGATGGACGGCTTCATGCACATGTTCGGGCTGCACGGAAAGAGCTTCATCCCGATGCTGCTCGGCTTCGGCTGCTCGGTCCCGGCGATCATGGCGACCCGCACCATCGAATCCGAACGGGACCGGCTCGCCACGATCATGATCATCCCCTTCATGAGCTGCGGCGCGCGGCTGCCGATCTACTCGCTGATCATTCCGGCATTCTTCGCGATGCGTTATCAGGCGCTGATGATGTGGCTCATGTACGTCATCGGCGTGGTGGTGGCGCTCTTCTGCGCACTGCTGCTCAAATCGACACTGTTCCGGGGGGAGAGGGGGGTGTTCGTCATGGAGCTGCCGCCCTACCGGATGCCGACCTTCCGAAGCATCCTCATCCAGATGTGGGAACGGGCGGTGATGTATCTGTACAAAGCAGGCACGCTGATCCTCGGTGCCTCGATCATCCTCTTTCTGATCAACACCTTCCCGGAAAAGACCGAATTCGGCGAGACCGGGAAGAAGCTGGCCGCGGTGGAGCAGAGCACGACGCTTTCCGCCGCGGAAAAAGAAGCTGAGATCGCAGAGTTGAACGGTGAAATCAAAGCGCAGAAACTGGAGTACTCCACCGCCGGTCGGCTCGGACGGGTACTCTCGGTGGTCCTTTCGCCAATCGGATTCGACTGGAAAGTCAGCTCCGCGCTGATTGGTGCGTTTGCCGCCAAAGAGGTATTTGTTGCTCAGTTGGGAGTGCTTTTCTCGATTGAAGACGCCGAGGCTTCTGCCGACCGTCTGCAGGCGCGGCTCCGGCAGGCGTACACGCCGATTCAGGCGTTCTGCATCATGCTCTTCTGCCTGTTGACCATCCCCTGCATGGCGACAGTGGCGATCGTGCGGCGGGAGACAAATTCGTGGCGGCTGACCTTCTTTCAGATCGGATTGTACACCGTCGTCGCCTATGGAATGACCTTCGCCGCCTACCAGATCGGGCTGCTTTTCGGCATCGGCGCCACGCTGCCGGGGTGAAGATGGCGTTCCGCGAACAGTTTGAACAGCTGCGGCGACGGGTGGAGGAGAAGCTCGGCACCACCTCCGGCTGTCACGATTTCGACCATACGCTCCGAGTGCTCCACAACGCGGAACTGCTGGCGGCGGAGCTGCCGGAGGCCGACCGGACGATCGTCCGGCTGGCCGCGCTGCTGCACGATATTGCCCGGCCGGAGGAGATGGCCTCCCGGGGAAAACTCTGCCACGCGCAGCTCGGAGCGGAGATGGTTCGTTCGCTGCTGGCGGAGTACGGTTTTTCTCCCGCGGTGACGGAACAGGTCGCCCGCGCAGTGCTGACCCACCGTTACCGCGACGGACGCCATCCCAACGGAATCGAAGCGGAGATCGTCTACGATGCCGACAAGCTCGATTCGCTCGGCGCAGTCGGCATCGGGCGCGCCTTCCTCTTTGCCGGGCGTGAACATGCCCGGCTTCACAACACAGCCGAAGAGGCGCTTTCCTCGGAAGCGTACAGCCGGGAGGATACCGCCTACCGCGAGTATCTGGTGAAGCTTCGCAAACTGCCGGACTGCATGCTGACCCTTCCAGGGCGGCGGCTCGCGGTGGAGCGGGCCGCATTCATGAAGGAGTTTTTCGACCGGCTCAATGCCGAAACCGCGGTCAGTTGAATTTCCCTGTAAAGTAAAAAAGCGGTTTTGTCCCAAATCTTGTGAAGGCGAAGATTGTTTCAAGCAGAGAACTTTCCATGCATTAAAAAAGAACCGCTGGATTTCCGGAAATAGTCAACAGAGAACTTCCAAAGATCCCTTGAGGAAGAAATGAGGAGAAAACCTGATGGACTTGAAAAATAAAATTCCATGTGCCATTATAAACCAGAGCAAAGTAATGCTCATTGACAAGACATCCATTCCTTCACAAAATTTGGGACAATA